>NZ_JAFAVV010000136.1 GCF_019242285.1 Bradyrhizobium sp. | reverse complement strand
AGCGCCTCCGCCGCCGAGATCGGATCGCCGCCGACGATCATCTTGACGGCGAGTTCCGGCCCCACCGCGCGCGGCAGCCGCTGTGTGCCGCCGGCGCCGGGCAGCAGCCCGAGCTTCACCTCCGGCAGGCCGAGCCGCGCATCCTTGGTTGCGACGCGAAAATGGCAGGCCAGCGCCACCTCGAGTCCGCCGCCGAGCGCGGTGCCGTGGATCGCGGCCACGATCGGCTTCGGCGAGCCCTCCATCTCGGTCAGCACCTCCTGCAGGCCGGGCGGCTTCGGCGGCTTGCCGAACTCGGTGATGTCGGCGCCGGCGATGAAGGTGCGGCCGCCGCAGGTCAGCACGATCGCCTTGACCTCGGGGTCCGCGATCGCCTGCTTCATACATTCCAGAATGCCGCCGCGCACCGCGGCGCTCAGCGCGTTCACCGGCGGGCTGTTGACCGTGACGATGCCGATGACGTCGTGACGTTCGAGCTTGACCACTTCGTTCACGCTACGCTCCTTGGATGCTTGTTGCGGATCGCTTGTTCTTGGTTCGTTAAACTTGCGTTGAGTAGCCACCGCTTGCGTTTACCAGCTGGGCCGGAGCCAGATATCGCACAGCGGAATTTAATTCCACATCTTGACATCGAGGGTTATTTTGAAGCACGTCGGTTGTCAACGCGGAGCAGCGGCAGGCGATGAAACGTTCGAGCAAGAAGGTCGCGACCGATCGCAATTTCGTCGTCGCACTTTCCCGCGGGCTCGATGTGCTGCGCGCCTTCCGTCCCAATGACGGCCTCCTCGGCAACCAGGAGATCGCGGCTCGCACCAACCTGCCGAAGCCCACCGTCTCCAGGCTGACCTACACGTTGACCAAGCTCGGCTATCTTACGCCGGTCCCGCGGTTTGAGAAGTATCAGCTCGCACCCGCCGCCATGGCGCTGGGCTATGCCGCACTTACGAACCTCGGGGTTCGTCACCTGTCGGAGCCGTTCCGCGAGGAGGTGATGCGCGAGACCGGCGGCGCGGTCGCGGTCGGTGGACGCGACCGGCACAGCATGATCTATTTCGGACAGAGCCGCAACGGGATGACGCTCGGCGTCCAGCTCGACGTCGGCTCTCGGGTGCCGATCGCAACCACGGCAATGGGCAGGGCCTATGTCTGGGCACTGCCGGCGGACGATCGCGCGGCGCTGCTGCGCGATCTGCGCGACCACTATGGCAGCCGCTGGTCCAAGCTGCGCGACGGTATCGAGCGCGCCGGTGAATTGATCGCCAGGCACGGCTTTGCGATGTCGGTGGGCGACTGGCAGCACGACGTGGCCGCAGTCGGCGTAGCACTAAAGTTAAATGACGGAACGGGTCCTTATTCGTTCAACTGCGGCGCGCCGGCATTCCGTTTCACGGAAGACCGGCTGCGGCACGACATTGGACCTCGTCTGGTCGCGATGGTAAGAAATATCGAGGCGGCGCTCGGCGGAATGACGCCGCCAACGACACAATCAAAAAAGCAAGAAACCAAGAGAATGAAAGCACCAGGAGGGAAAGTTGCACGCGTGGCCGAGGGGATCAGATAACCGTCAACGTCGCGACCGCGGCAGGGAGTCCTGCCGCATCCGCCCAATCAGCGCATTGGGCGGGGCGATATGACGCAGGCACAATTGGCGCAGGGCGCCGAGGCGCTGCTTTCGGTTCGCGACGTCAGCGTCGTGTTCGGTGGTATCGTGGCCCTGAACGGCGTTTCCTTCGACATGCGGCAGGGCCAGATCCTCGGCCTGATCGGGCCGAACGGCGCCGGCAAGACCACGTTGTTCAATTGCCTCAGCCGGCTCTACCAGCCGAGCTCCGGCGACATCCTGATGGAAGGCCAGAGCATCCTGAAACGGCCGCCGCACAAGATCGCCGAGATCGGCATCGGCCGCACCTTCCAGAACGTCGCACTGTTCGCCAACCTCTCGGTGCTCGACAACGTCCGCATCGGCACCCACGCCCGCACCTCCTCCGACATCATCTCGGACTCGCTGCGGCTGGCCTGGGTGCGCCGCGGCGAGAGCGCGATGAACAAACGCGTGCACGAGATCCTCGGCTATCTCGATCTCGAGGACGTCGCTCATACCATTGTCTCCGGCCTGCCGTTCGGCACCCAGAAGCGCGTCGAGCTCGCTCGCGCGCTTGCGGCCGACCCCAAGATCCTGCTGCTCGATGAGCCCGCTGGCGGCCTCAACCACGAGGAGGTCCATGTCCTCGGCGATCTGATCCGCCGCATCCGCGACGACCGCAAGATCACGGTGCTGCTGGTCGAGCATCACATGGGGCTCGTGATGTCGATCGCCGACCACGTCGTCGCGCTGAATTTCGGCCGCAAGCTCGCGGAGGGCACGCCGACCCAGGTGCAGTCCGACCCCGACGTGATCAAGGCCTATCTGGGGAGCAAGGAGCAATGACCGCGATGCTCAACATCAAGGATCTGCGCTCCTATTACGGCCAGGTGCAGGCGCTGCACGGCCTGAGCTTCGCGCTCAACGAGGGCAGCCTGACCACGCTGCTCGGCGCCAACGGCGCCGGCAAGACCACGACGCTGCGCGCGATCTGCAATATGGTGCGCTCGACCGGCGCGATCGAGTTCGACGGATCGTCGCTGATGGGCCGCTCGACCGAGAGCATCGTGCGGCTCGGCATCGCGCACGTGCCGCAGGGCCGCGGCACCTTCACCTCGCTGACGGTGGAGGAGAACCTGCAGCTCGGCGCCATCAGCCGCCGCGACCGCGCCGGCATCATCGCCGACATCGAGCGGATGTACGGCTACTTCCCGGTGCTGAAGGAGCGCTACACCCAGCAGGCCGGCACGCTGTCGGGCGGCGAGCAGCAGATGCTGGCGGTCGCCCGCGCGCTGATGCTGAAGCCGCGGCTGATGCTGCTCGACGAGCCATCGTTCGGCCTCGCACCGCTGATCGTGCGCGACCTCTTCAAGATCCTCGGCCGCATCAACCGCGAGGAGAAGGTCACGATCCTCGTGGTCGAGCAGAACGCGCAGCTCGCGCTCGAGCTCGCCGATCAGGCCCACGTGATCGAGACCGGCCGCATCGTGATGTCGGGCGGCGCGAAGGAGATCGCCAACAACGAGGACGTCCGCAAGTCCTATCTGGGTTACTAGGAGCGCCGGCACATGGAGCTTTTCACCAACCAAATCCTGGCCGGCATCTCGACCGGCGCGATCTACGCCTGCATGGCGCTCGCCGTGGTCATGATCTACCAGGCGATCGACCATCTCAATTTCGCGCAAGGCGAGATGGCGATGTTCTCGACCTTCATCTCCTGGCAGATGATGCAATGGGGCGTGCCCTACTGGCTCGCCTTCGTGCTGACGCTGATCTTCTCCTTCATCGCCGGCATCGCGATCGAGCGGGTGCTGTTCAAGCCGCTCGCCAAGGCGCCGATCCTGACCAACGTCGCCGGCTTCATCGCGCTCTATTCCATCATCAACTCCTGCGCCGGGCTGATCTGGGACTTCACCATCAAGCAATATCCGACGCCGTTCGGCTCCGCGCCCTTCCTCGGCAGCCAGTTGATCTCGACCCACCAGGCCGGCATGATCGGCATCACCTTGTTGATGCTGCTCGGCCTGTTCTTCTTCTTTCAGTATACGCGGATGGGACTGGCGATGCGGGCCGCCGCAGCGATGCCGGAATCGGCGCGGCTGGTCGGCATCAACACGAGCTGGATGATCGCGCTCGGCTGGGGCATGGCGGCGGCCATCGGCTCCGTCGCCGGCATGATGATCGCGCCCGTGGTGTTCCTGGAGCCCAACATGATGCTGGGCGTGCTGATTTACGGCTTCGCCGCCGCGGTGCTCGGCGGGCTGACGAGCCCGTTCGGCGCCGTGGTCGGCGGCTTTCTGGTCGGCATCTTCGAGAACCTGGTGGGAACCTACATCCCGGGGGTCGGCAATGAGCTGAAGCTGCCGATCGCGCTTGCCCTCATCATCACCGTGCTGGTCATCAAACCCGCCGGCCTGTTCGGCCGGCCCATCGTGAAGCGAGTTTGAGCATGAGCGCAGCCATCGAAGACGTCGTCACGGAAGCCCCGGCGGTCGAAGCCGTACCGAAGCGGGCCATGACGCTCGGCTCCGGCACCTCGCTGGTGGTGGTGCTGCTGCTGCTGGTCGTGCCGCTGTTGGTCAAGAACTTCATCATCTTCCAGATGACGATGCTCTTGATCTACGGCCTCGCCGTGCTGGCGCTCAACATCCTGACCGGCGGCAGCGGCCAGTTCTCGCTGGGCCAGAGCGCGTTCTACGCCATCGGCGCCTACACTTCCGCGATCCTGATGGAGCATTTCGACGTCAACTACGCGCTGACGCTGCCGATCGCGGGCGTGCTGTGCTTCGGGGCCGGCTTCCTGTTCGGCCAGCCGGCGCTGCGGCTGTCCGGCGTCTATCTCGCGCTCGCGACCTTCGCGCTTGCGACCGCGATGCCGCAGCTCCTCAAGCTCGGCTATTTCGAGAAGTGGACCGGCGGCGTGCAGGGCCTGGTCGTGACCAAGCCGGACGCACCGTTCGGCCTGCCGATGTCGCAGGACATGTGGCTGTATTATTTCACGCTCGTCGTCACGATCGCGATCTACGTGTTCTCGGTCAACCTGCTGCGCTCGCGCTCCGGACGCGCCTTCATGGCGATCCGCGACAACGAGATCGCAGCATCCGCGATGGGCGTCGACGTCGCGCTGTACAAGACGCTGGCGTTCGGCGTCTCCGCCGGCATCACCGGCGTCGCCGGTGGCCTTGGCGCCATCACGGTGCAGTTCGTGGCGCCCGACAGCTACACCATCACGCTTGCGATCTCCCTGTTCCTCGGCATGGTGGTCGGCGGCGTCGGCTGGCTGCCGGGATCGATCATCGGCTCGGCTTTCATCATCTTCGTGCCGAACATCGCGGAAGGCATCTCCAAGGGGCTGTCCGGTGCCGTATTCGGCGTGCTACTTTTCCTCGTGATCTACCTGGTGCCGCACGGCGCCCGACAGTTTGCCATGGTAGCGCATAACCTGATCGGCAAGGTCAGGAGGAATTGAGGAGCTGGAATGCGATCGAGCCTGCCACGTACCGCCGCACTCGCTGCGGCGGTAATCGCCTTTGCCTGTAGCGGAGCGTCCGCCCAGAAGAAATACGACACCGGAGCGACCGACACCGAGATCAAGGTCGGCAACATCATGCCGTACAGCGGCCCCGCTTCCGCCTATGGGGTGATCGGAAAGACCGAGCAGGCCTATTTCAACAAGGTCAACAACGAGGGCGGCATCAACGGCCGCAAGATCAATTTCATCTCCTATGACGACGGCTACAGCCCGCCGAAGGCAGTCGAGCAGGCGCGCAAGCTGGTCGAGAGCGACGAGGTCCTGCTGATCTTCAACTCGCTCGGCACCCCTTCGAACACGGCGATCGAGAAGTACATGAACGCCAAGAAGGTGCCGCAACTCTTCGTCGCGACCGGCGCCACCAAGTGGAACGATCCGAAGGAGTTCCCATGGACCATGGGCTGGCAGCCTTCCTACCAGAGCGAAGCGCACATTTATGCGAAGTACCTGATGAAGGAGAAGCCGGACGGCAAGATCGTGGTGCTCTACCAGAACGACGACTTCGGCAAGGACTACCTCAAGGGCCTGAAGGACGGGCTCGGGGCCAAGACCGCGATGATCATCGCAGAAGAGCCCTATGAGACCTCGGAGCCCTCGATCGACGGCCACGTCGTCAAGCTGAAGGCGACCGGCGCCGACGTCTTCATTTCGATCACCACGCCGAAATTCGCCGCGCAGGCGATCAAGAAGATCGCCGAGATCGAATGGCACCCCTTGCACATCGTTTCCAACGTCTCCTCCTCCGTCGGCGGCGTGATCAGGCCGGCCGGCTACGAGAACTCGCAAGGCATTCTGTCTGCTGCCTACGCCAAGGACGGCGCTGATCCGCAGTGGAACGGCGATCCCGGCATGAAGAAGTTTCTGGACTTCCTGGTCAAATACTACCCCGACGGCAACAGGCTCGACGCTTCCGTGGTGTATGGCTATGGCGCGGCGCAAACCATGGTGAAGGTGCTGCAGATGTGCGGCGACGACCTCACCCGCGCCAACGTCATGAAGCAGGCGGCGAGCCTGAAGGATTTTGCGCCCGACACGTTGCTGCCCGGCGTCAAGGTCAATACCTCCCCCACCGATTACGCCCCGCTGAAACAGCTTCAGATGATGCGGTTCAAGGGCGAGAAGTGGGACCTGTTCGGCGACATCATCACCGACGAGGTCGGCAACTAAAGCCTTTTCGAGCGAAGTGGATACCGGTTCGCGTGAAGAAAACGCGTCAAACAAAGAACCTAGAGCTTCCGTTCCGATTCCATCGGAACGGAAAAAGCTCTAGCGGCGCGTTTGCGGCCGCGCACGTTCGTGGCTGACAGGCCGTGCCGTCGTGACCGAAATGGTGCACTGGCATTTTGCCAGCCACCCTTAACCACGGTACGGTGATCGGACCATGCCGCAAATCCACGGCTCGACATCACTCGCCGGCCGGC
>NZ_JAFAVV010000116.1 GCF_019242285.1 Bradyrhizobium sp. | reverse complement strand
GCGCAGACCCGCCGCCGCGATCCGCACGAGGCGATGGCGGAAATCTTCAACAATTTCGATCGCCAGACCGAAACCCGCTTCATCACCGCGCTGGAAGAGGAGAACCGTGAATCGGCCGAGCGCATCAAGGCGCTGATGTTCACCTTCGACGACCTGATCAAGCTGGATTCCGGCTCGGCGCAGACGCTGATGCGCAACATCGACAAGGACAAGCTCGGGGTCGCGCTGAAGAGCGCCAACGAGGAGGTCAAGGCTTTCTTCCTCGGCAACCTGTCCTCGCGCGCCGGCAAGATGCTGCTCGACGACATGGCCGCGATGGGCCCGGTCCGGCTGCGCGACGTCGACGAGGCGCAGGCGCTCCTGGTCAACCTCGCCAAGGACCTCGCCGCCAAGGGCGAAATCACGCTGACCAAGAACCGCGCCGACGACGAGCTGGTGTACTGATGACCGCGCCCGCGAAATTCCTGTTCGACACCGACTTCTCCGCGCCGAGCAAATCGCGCGAAAAGGCAGCCAGCGCAGCCGAAGTCGCGCAGAAGGTCGCCGCCGCCGAGGCGGCGGCCTACCGCAACGGTTTCGACGCCGGGCAGCGCGAAGCCAAGGCCGAAAGCGACCGCCGCATCGCTCTGGCGCTGGAAGAGATCAAGATCACCATGCAGGGCATCGCCGCGCGGCTGGGCGGCGTCGAGGGCAGGATGGAGACCGAGGCGGTCGACGTCGCGGTCGCGGTCGCCCGCAAGCTGTGCAGCGCGCTGGTCGAGGCCGAGCCGCTCGGCGAGGTGACCGGCCTGGTGCGCGATTGTTTCGCGCAGCTCGTCGCCACGCCGCATCTCGTGGTGCGCATCAACGAGGCTCTCTACGAGCCGGCGCATGAGATGATCGAGCGGCTGGCGAAACAGAGCGGCTTCGCCGGCCGGCTCGTGATCCTCGCCGAGCCCGAGATCGCGACCGGCGACTGCCGGATCGAATGGGCCGATGGCGGCATCGTGCTGGAGCGCGCGGGGATCGAAGCCAAGATCGGCGAGCTTGTCGGGCGCTACATGGCGTCCCGGACCGGGGAGAAATCATGAGCGACACCGATTCACAGGTCCCGCTTCCCGACCTCAATGCCGTCGACGCCTCGACGCCTGGCGACGTTGTCTACAACGACGAGGACAACGCCGCCCGCATCGCCTCCGACCTGGAAGCGGTGTTCGACGTTCCGGTGCAGGTCTCGGCCGTGCTCGGCCGTTCGAAAATGGACGTCGGGCAGTTGCTGAAGCTCGGGCCCGGCACCGTGCTGGAGCTCGACCGGCGGGTCGGCGAGGCCATCGACATTTACGTCAACAACCGCCTGGTGGCGCGCGGCGAGGTCGTACTGGTCGAGGACAAGCTCGGCGTCACCATGACGGAAATCATCAAGGCGGATCGCAGCTAGAGCATGATCCGGAAAAGTGGGCACCGGTTTTCCGAAAAGATCATGCTCAAACAAAACTGATTAACGGCGCGAAAGCACGCGTCCACGGCAACAGGAGAACAACATGCGGCTTCTCATCGTCGGCACCCTCAAGGGGCAGCTCACCGCGGCCACCAAGATCGCCATGGAAAAAGGCGCCTCGGTCACCCACGCGGAGAACAACGATCAGGCGATGGCGGTGCTGCGCGGCGGCAAGGGCGCCGACCTGCTGCTGGTCGATGTCAGCCTCGACATCCGCGATCTCGTGATGCGGCTGGAGGCCGAGCACATCCACGTGCCGATCGTCGCCTGCGGCATCTCCTCCGACGCCCGCGCCGCGGTCGCCGCGATCCATGCCGGCGCCAAGGAATACATCCCGCTGCCGCCGGATCCCGAGCTGATCGCAGCGGTGCTCGGCGCGGTCGCCAACGATTCCCGCGAGCTGATCTATCGCGACGAGGCGATGGCCAAAGTGATCAAACTTGCCCAGCAGGTCGCGGGCTCCGAAGCGTCCGTGATGATCACCGGCGAATCCGGCACCGGCAAGGAGGTGCTGGCGCGCTACCTGCATTCCCGCTCCGCCCGCGCCAGGAAGCCGTTCATCTCGATCAACTGCGCGGCGATCCCGGAGCATCTTCTGGAATCCGAACTGTTCGGCCACGAGAAGGGCGCCTTCACCGGCGCCGTGGCGCGGCGCATCGGCAAATTCGAGGAGGCCTCCGGCGGCACGCTGCTGCTCGACGAAATCTCCGAGATGGACGTCCGTCTGCAATCCAAGCTGCTCCGCGCGATCCAGGAGCGCGTGATCGACCGGGTCGGCAGCACCCGCCCGGTGCCGGTCGACATCCGCATCGTCGCGACCTCGAACCGCAACCTGGCGGAAGCCGTGCGCGCGGGCACCTTCCGCGAGGACCTGCTGTTCCGCCTCAACGTGGTGAACCTGAAGCTGCCGCCGCTTCGCGAGCGGCCGGCCGACGTCCTCGAATTGGCGCAGCACTTCGCCAGGAAATATGCCGAAGCCAACGGCGTGCCGGCGCGGCCGATCTCGGCCGAGGCGCGGCGCGTGCTCGCCACCAACCGCTGGCCGGGCAACGTCCGCGAGCTGGAGAACACCATGCACCGCGCCGTGCTGCTGGCGCAGGGCGACGAGATCGGGCCCGAGGCCATCCTGACACCGGACGGCGACCGCCTCGACATCGCCAAGACCCAGCCGGCCGTCGCGCACGCGACCCAGGCCGCCGAGCAGGTCACCCGCGCGCTGGTCGGCAGAACGGTCGCCGACGTCGAGCGCGACCTGATCCTGGAAACGCTGAAGCACTGCCTCGGCAACCGCACCCACGCCGCCAACATTCTGGGCATCTCCATCCGCACCCTGCGCAACAAGCTGAACGAATATGCCGACGGCGGCGTAGCGGTCCCGCCGCCCAATGCCGGCGAGTATCAGCGCGCAGCGACGGGATAACGCCGCGCCTGCCGAACCCTTCGGCGTAGGCGGGACCGGGCATCCAGCACGCCGCGGCCTCTCTCCTCAAGCACGTCTGTCTCTGGAATGCTGGATCGCCCGATCAAGTCGGGCGATGACACCGAGAACTCCTCATGACCGGCCCGCGTCTGACGACTAGGTCGTGGACGCGCCAGGCCCTATAAGCATCGCACCATTGGTATGTTCGAGGTGACGATGCTGGACGCTCAAATCACGGATTGGCTGGCCTCGCAGCGGCAGGCGATGATCGACCTGTTGCGCGAGGTCGTGAACATCGACTCCGGCTCCTTCGACAAGACCGGCGTCGACGCCGTCGGCGCGCGGTTCGAGCGGCACTTTGCCGAGCACGGCATCCCGAGCTGGCGGGAGCCGAGCGACACCCATGGCGACGCCCTCCATGCGGCCGTGGCAAAGCCCGGCAGCAACGAGAAGCCGATCCTGTTGATGGGACATCGCGATACGGTGTTTCCGAAGGGCGAGGCCGGGCGCCGCCCCTTCACGATCAGGGATGATCGCGCTTATGGTCCCGGCGTCGCGGACATGAAGGCCGGCCTCGTCATGAACGCGTTCGTGGCCGCGGCCTTCCAGCGCTTCGGCGGCAACCCGCACCCGATCAGGGTCCTGATCACGTCGGACGAGGAGATCGGCTCGCCGTCGTCGCGGCCGGTGATCGAGCGCGAGGGACGGGCTGCGCGCTGCGTCTTCAATTCGGAGCCCGGACGGCCCAGCGGCAACGTGGTCACGAGCCGCAAGGGCGGCGTCTTCATGCACTTCGCCATCACCGGCAAGGCCGCGCATTCCGGCGGCAATTTCGCCGCCGGCATCAGTGCGATCGGCGAGCTCGCGCACAAGATCGTGCAGATTCACGCGCTGACCGATCTGGCGAAAGGAATCACCCTGAATGTCGGGCTGGTCTCCGGCGGCCAGTCGGTCAACACGACGGCGCCCAGCGCCGAAGGCCAGATCGACCTGCGCTACGTCGCGGCCGAAGATCGCGAAAAGATGCTGGCCGCGATCGCGAAGATCATCGCCACGTCCTATGTTCCCGGCACCAGCGCCGTGCTGACGATCCGGGGCGAGTTCCTGCCGGTCGTGCAGAGCGAGAGCTCGAAAGCCCTGTTCGAGGACTATCAGGCGGCCGCGAGGCAGGTCGGCCTTGCGACACTTGCAGGTGAATTTGCCGGCGGCTGCGCCGATTCCGGCTTCACCGCCGCGGTCGGCACGCCGACGATCTGCGGCGTCGGGCCCGTCGGCGGCCTCGCGCACACGCCGGAGGAATATCTCGAGCTCGACAGCATCGTGCCGCGCGCGCAGGCCTTGGCGCTGGCGATTTTGCGGGGATAATTATCACACACTCCGTCATGCCCGGACTTGACCCGGGCATCCACGTCTCTCCTCAATCGCGGCCGCGCGTG
>NZ_JAFAVV010000048.1 GCF_019242285.1 Bradyrhizobium sp. | reverse complement strand
GTCCGACATCACGCCTCGCAAGACGGCGGAGTTGGAGCGCGAACGGTTACTGCGCGAACTCGAGGCCGAACGCCTGGCTCTTTCCGAATTGACGCGCACCCTCGAGGAGCGCGTCGCAGAACGCACGGCGGAATTGCTCGCCGAAGTCGCCGCCCGCGAAAAGGCGCAGGAGCAGCTTCTGCAATCGCAAAAGATGGAAGTCGTCGGCCAGCTCACCGGAGGTGTGGCCCACGACTTCAATAATCTCTTGATGGCGATCACCGGTAATCTCGAGCTTCTACACAAGAAATTGCCGAATGACGCGCGCCTTCAGCGGCTTCTGGATGGGGCCATGCAAGGAGCGCGTCGCGGCGCATCACTGACCCAACGAATGCTGGCCTTTTCCAGACAGCAAGAATTGAAGACCACCTCCGCCGACATGGCGACCCTCCTGGTCGGCATCCAGGAGCTGCTCGAACGGACGCTCGGCCCGCACATCTCATTGATGATTGAAGCGCCGACCAACCTTCCCCCCGCGCAAGTGGACGCCAATCAAATTGAGCTTGCCATTCTCAATCTGGTGATCAACGCGCGTGATGCCATGCCTAAGGGAGGCGAGATCAGAATCAGCGTCGCGAAGGAAGAAGACGGAGCCAAGGCCGGGCTGTGCGGCAAGTCGTATTTGCGGGTCGAGGTTACGGACACCGGCTCGGGCATGGATACAGCGACGCTCAGAAAGGCGATCGAACCTTTCTTCTCAACCAAACCACCCGGCAAGGGAACGGGGCTCGGCTTGTCAACGGTCCATGGACTTGCGGTGCAGCTCGGCGGAAAGCTCGAGCTTTCAAGTAAGGTCGGAAGAGGCACGACAGCGACTTTGTGGCTGCCGATTGCGACGACAAGAACCTCCGTTCAAAGACCCGACGTTTCGGAAAACCGGGAGGGCCGGAAAGCGACCATTCTCGTCGTCGAGGACGATCCTCTCATCGCGATGAGCACGTTCGACATGCTCGAGGATCTGGGACACACCGTGCTCGAGGCGAACTCAGCAAAACAGGCGCTGGAGATTCTGGAGACAGGTCCCCCCGTCGACATGATGATGACGGACCAGGCCATGCCCGGCATGACGGGGCTGGAACTCGTGAAGCTCGTGCGCCGCAAGCATCCGACGATGCCCGCTCTCCTCGTCACGGGATACGCGGATTTGCCGGCGGCGCAGCGAGCCTTCTTGCCCCGCTTGTCAAAGCCGTACCAACAGGCACAGTTGAAGGCCGAAATCGATCGTCTGTTGGAAGACAAACCGTGATGTCAGCCAACCCGGAGGGTCTCCAACGTTGTATCCCAGTGGCTTCACTTCGCCTGCCGCGAGTATGATCCCGCCGACCGGAGGATAAGAATGAAACGACGAACCTTCCTCGCCGCTTCAGCCGCGAACCTCGCATTTCCCGGTGTCGGCCGCGCGCAAAGCGCGGGCGCCGAGCTCAAATTCATTCCGCAGGCCGATCTTGTCGTTCTCGATCCTCATTGGACCACGGCCTATGTGACGCGCAATCACGGCTTCATGGTGTTCGACACCCTCTATGGCACCGACGGCAACTACCAGCCATCGGGGCAGATGGTGGACGGCCACACCACCGAAAACGACAACAAGGAATGGAAGCTCACGTTGCGGGAGGGCCTCAAATGGCATGACGGCGAGAAGGTTCTTGCTCGCGATTGCGTCGCCAGCATCCGGCGCTGGGGAGCGAAGGACGCGTTCGGCCAGGCCCTGCTCGCGGCAACCGATGAGCTTTCAGCGCCGGACGACAAGACGATCCGCTTCCGTTTGAAGTCTGCTTTTCCCTTGCTGCCGGCAGCGCTCGGCAAATCCAGCACATACATGCCTGCGATGATGCCGGAGCGGCTCGCCAAGACCGATCCGGGCACGCAAGTCACGGAAATGATCGGCAGCGGTCCATTTCGATTCAAGACAGATGAGCGCGTCCCCGGCGCGCGGGCCGTATACACGAAATTCAACGATTACATCCCGATCAGCTCCGGCAAAACGGATTGGACGGCGGGACCGAAGGTGGTGCATGTCGAGCGCGTTGTCTGGACCACGACACCGGACCCCGCCACCGCGGCGGCCAGCCTGCAATCAGGGGAGCAGGATTGGTGGGACTATGCGCTTTCGGACCTGCTGCCGCTGTTGCGCCAGGACAAGAAGCTGAAGGTGGTGGTGCAGGATCCAACCGGACAAATCGCCATCATGCGCATGAACCATCTGGTGCCCCCTTTCAACAATGAAAAAATTCGTCAGGCGCTGATCGGCGCCGTCAATCAGGCGGACTTCATGACGGCGGTCGCGGGTGACGACAAATCGATGTGGCGCACCGGCGTCGGTGTGTTCACGCCCGGCACGCCGATGGCCAATGACGCAGGCATGCAGGTGCTCAACGGGCCGCGCGAAATGGGCAAGGTCAAGGAGGCGCTAAAGGCCGCGGGTTACGCCGGCGAGAAGGTGGTGCTGCTTGCGGCAACTGATTTTCCCGTGCTCAAGGCGATGTCCGACATTGGCGTGGACATGCTGCAGAAGGCCGGAATCAATGTGGACTATGTCGCCACCGATTGGGGCACGGTCGTGCAACGCCGCGCCAGCCGCAAGCCTGCGGATCAGGGCGGGTGGAACGTCTTCTTCACCGCCTGGGCGGGTTCCGACATGCTCAATCCTGCCGGGCATCTTTCACTGCGCGCCAATGGCGAGAACGCGTGGTTTGGCTGGCCGAACGATCAAAAGATCGAGGAGCTGCGCAGCAGCTGGTTCACCGCGCCGGACCAGGCATCGCAACAGAAGATCGCGGCGCAACTCCAGCAGGAAGTCTTCGTCGATGTGCCGTATATTCCCC
>NZ_JAFAVV010000838.1 GCF_019242285.1 Bradyrhizobium sp. | reverse complement strand
CCAGTCGGAGTGACCGAACGGCGTGTAGTTGATCATGATGTCTTCCTGCGCGACGCCCTTCGACTTCAGGTACGCCTCGAGGATCTTGTTGGTGGTGCGCGGATAGACGTAGTCGGTGCCGGCCAGCACCCAGCGCTTCACCTTCTCTTCCTTCATCAGGTAGTCGACGGCGGGGATCGCCTGCTGGTTCGGCGCGGCGCCGGTGTAGAACACGTTGCGCTCGCTCTCCTCGCCCTCATACTGGACGGGGTAGAACAGGATGTTGTTCAGCTCCTTGAACACCGGCAGCACGGATTTGCGCGACACCGAGGTCCAGCAGCCGAACACCACCGACACCTTGTCCTTGGTGATGAGCTCGCGGGCCTTTTCGGCGAACAGCGGCCAGTTCGACGCCGGGTCGACCACCACGGCCTCGAGCTTCTTGCCGAGCACGCCGCCCTTCTTGTTCTGCTCGTCGATGAGCATCAGCATGACGTCCTTCAGCGTGGTCTCGCTGATCGCCATGGTGCCGGAAAGCGAATGAAGAATACCGATCTTGACGGTGTCGTCGGCGGCCCTGGCCGAGGAAAACCCGGCAAGGCCGAAAGCGAGGCCGGCCACGGCCGCCAACCAGCGACGCCGACTGACGGGCTTCGCTGGCGGTCGAGTGAATTGAGTAAGCATGAGGTATCATCTCCCTGACGCAGACGTTGAACGCTGCGGACACGGCCCACGGCCGCCTGCGTTCACGGAATCGCAAGAACCATGCCATGCCGCTCGATCGCAGTAAGGCGATGGAAATATTCGCGAATTCGCGTGATGGCAGCAGAATGCCCGCCCAAAAAAAGGGCAGTGGAAATGTATGCGGAAGCGGCAATATGTATATTTCTTATGCAAAATTGAGTAGATGATTAAATATGAAGCACTCCCTCATCCTCGGCGGCAATCGGAAGGGGCAATCCTGCGTCCGGCGTCCGCGTCCCCCGCCGCGAATTCTTAACCGCCCCGCTTTCCCCGACCACAGCACACCTTGAAAGCGCCGCGTTCCTGGGCCATATCTGGCGGCAAGACTTCGGCGATAATCCAAGTCGTTGCGAGCCGCGTGTTCTCAAGCCTGCATCTAGCCGGGCTTTTGGCTTGCTCCTTTCAGCCAGCAACAAGCGACACTCCAAGCACGCGGGTGTTTCGAGAAGATTTGCCAGCGCCTGGCGTCATCGCCGGGGTGCCCGCTGCCTACATGGAAAGAATCATCCTTTGACTTCGTTTCAGGAATTCGGCCTTGCCGATCCGATCTCCCGCGCCCTCGTGGAGGAGAACTATCTCACGCCGACGCCGATCCAGGCTCAGACCATTCCTCTCGCGCTCAACGGACGGGATATCGTCGGCATCGCCCAGACCGGCACCGGCAAGACCGCTGCCTTCGCCCTTCCGATCCTGCACCGGCTACTCGGCAACCGCGTAAGGCCGCAGCCGAAGAGCTGCCGCGTGCTGGTGCTCTCGCCGACCCGCGAATTGTCGGGCCAGATCCTCGACAGCTTCAACGCCTATGGCCGCCACGTGCGGCTGAGCTCGGCGCTGGCGATCGGCGGCGTCCCGATGGGACGCCAGGTCCGCGCCATCATGCCGGGCGTCGAGGTGCTGGTGGCCACCCCGGGCCGCCTGCTCGACCTCGTGCAGGGCAATGCGCTGAAGCTCAACCAGGTCGAGTTCTTCGTGCTCGACGAGGCCGACCGCATGCTCGACATGGGCTTCATCAACGACATCCGCAAAGTCGTCGCAAAGCTGCCGAAGCTGCGACAGACGCTGCTGTTCTCGGCGACCATGCCGAAGGACATCGCCGATCTCGCCGAACAGATGCTGCGCGACCCGGCGCGCGTCGCGGTGACGCCGGTGTCCTCCACCGCCGAGCGCATCACCCAGCGCGTCATCCAGGTCGATCACGCCGCCAAGCCCACGCTGCTCGCTCAGCTCTTGAAACAAGAGAAGATCGACCGCGCGCTGGTGTTCACCCGCACCAAGCATGGCGCCGACAAGGTCGTGAAGAACCTCGCCAAGGCGGGCATCGCCGCCAACGCCATTCACGGCAACAAGTCGCAGAACCACCGCGAGCGCGTGCTCGCCGCGTTCCGGTCCGGCGAGATCCGCACGCTGGTGGCGACCGACATCGCAGCCCGCGGCATCGACGTCGACGGCATCAGCCATGTGGTGAATTTCGACCTGCCCAACGTGCCCGAGACCTACGTCCATCGCATCGGCCGCACCGCGCGCGCCGGCGCCGAAGGTGTCGCGATCTCGCTGGTCGCGGGCGGCGAGGAGATGGGATATCTGCGCGACATCGAGCGGCTGATCCGCGTCGCGCTGCCCCGCGAGGACCGCCGCACGCCGGGCCAGCGCGAGGCGGCACCCGCCGCTGCGACGCCGCATCGGCCGGGCCGCCCGGCCCCGCGGCCGCACGCCGCACGGCCGCACGAGAGCAATTCACCCGCGAAAGGCCCTCGCCGTCACCGCCGCAGTGGTGGTAATAATGGGGCTCCGCCAAGCCATCGTCAGGAACAGCACCGCGCGCCCCATGGCGGCGGCAGGGCGGAGGGACTACAGGGCGTCGCCTTCCTGCATCGCGAAAGCCGCCCGCATCGTCAACGCAACCGCAATCAGCAGCCAAGCTAGCCGTCAATCGATCTGGAGACAAACATGGCTAAAGAAGAGCTGATCCAGTTCGAAGGACTGGTCACCGAAATCCTCCCGGACGCGCGCTACCGCGTCCAGCTCGACGCCGGGCACGAGATCGTCGCCTACACCGCCGGCAAGATGAAGAAGAACCGGATCAAGACGCTGGCCGGAGACCGGGTGACGATCGAAATGTCGCCCTACGATCTCGAGAAGGGGCGGCTGATTTTCCGTCACAAGGACGAGCGCCCGAGCGGGGCCGGCGGCCCTCCGCGCGGAGGCCAGCGCGGTGGCCAGTTCCGCCGCAAATAAGGCACGATCCCGCAACTTGTCCCACTGTCGCGCATGACGGGAACGTGTCATGCGCTGGTTCTTGACGGCAACACGCAACCGAAAAATTCGTGCAGCTCAGGATTGTTTTGGGGCCTGTTTTGCAATAATGTATGGCGCAATCGATTTTCGGCCGGACGACATTAGCTATCCACCGGTACAGCCGGTTTAGACGCTGACGACCCTTCCAAAAATTCGATCTCACCAGCCCACCGAAAGTGGGTCTTCGACGTTTATATCTGAGAAGGGACTATCCCGTGAGCATGGGAACCGTGAAGTGGTTTAACGCAACCAAGGGCTACGGCTTCATCCAACCGGATGACGGCGGCAAGGATGTGTTCGTACATATCAGCGCCGTGGAGCGGGCCGGGCTCGGAACGCTGCGTGAGGGCCAGAAGGTCTCCTACGAGATCGTGGCAGATCGCCGCTCTGGCAAGTCGTCGGCCGACAATCTCCGCGTCTCGAACTAACAGACGTCCTCGAGGGCTCGAGCCCTCGGGGAATCCGGTCTGAGTGCAGGTTGATGAAAAGGCCGCGCAGCTTGGCGCGGCCTTTTTTGCCTGCGTTTCTCGATCCGAGCCGCCTGCGGCGGATTGCGGAT
This sequence comes from Bradyrhizobium sp., assembly GCF_019242285.1. Classification (GTDB taxonomy): domain Bacteria; phylum Pseudomonadota; class Alphaproteobacteria; order Rhizobiales; family Xanthobacteraceae; genus Bradyrhizobium. The sequence continues at coordinate 2,492 of NZ_JAFAVV010000838.1, read as the reverse complement.
GATTCCGCCTGCTCAGAGCGTCGTGCAGCCGCTCGCGTTGTAGAGCACGCAGGTCGACTGGCGCGGACGGCTGTAGGCGACGTCGTTGAGCAGAACGCCGGTCGGGGCCATCACATAGCCGACGGTCGGGACATAGCGATAGCTGACCTCGCTGTAGATCAGGTAGGTTCCGCCGGTCTGCAGCTGCGTCGGGACCGAGACCGCCGATCCGACGGTGCGGGGCGCGGATCCGACGCTCCATTGCACCCGCGCCGCGAGCGTGTTGGGATCGACATAGAGCTCGCTGATCGTCGATTGGATCGGCGACGAGTCATACGGCGTCATGATCGCGACGCTGGCCGCGAAGAAGTTGTTGAGCTGCGTATCGGTGACCGAGACGTTCTGCGAGGCCAGATTGGCCAGCGTGCGCGACATCAGCGAAGTCTTGCGGGCGACGGCAAGGCCGGAGGAGAACTCCACCGCGCCGAAGAACGCGACGAGCATCAGCGGCACGATGAATGCAAACTCGGTCGCGGCGATGCCGCGGCGATCGGCGACGAAGCCGCGAACCTGGTCGCATGCGCGACCCCAGAAAGTGGCAACCGGTTTCATCGCTTTCATCATCTCCGGCCGATCAATAGGGCTCGTTCTGGAACGCGGCGGTCGCCACCAGGAGCCGCTGGTTGCCCGTCAGGTTGGAGATGTTGTAGCCGAGGCCGGTGACGAACAGCGGCCATTTGTAGAACAGCCGGACCACCACGATGTCGTTCGGACCGCCGGGGTTGAAGCCGAGATTGCTGGTGACGAAGTTGCCGCTGCCGTCGATCTGGCTCGAGACGTTGATCGAGGCGAACGCGCTATAGGCCTCGACATCGAAGTAGATGTTGCTGCAGTTGAAGAGGGCCGGGACCTGGGTGCAGATGAATGCTGCGAATTGCGACTGGGTGTAGCTCGCCTTCTGCGCCTGCCCGGTCAGGATGATGCGCGCCGAGTTCTGCGTCACCGTCTCCAGCACCTGGCTCGCGAAGAACATGATTCCGGTCTCGATGATCGCGAACAGCAGCGCGAAGAACACCGGCGCGACGAGCACGAATTCGAGCGCGGCCGAGCCGCGACGGCTGCGCCGGAAGCGGCGCAGGAGCATTCGGCAGCGTGAGGTCGGCGAGGCGGAGGACATCGGCAATTCCCAACAATCGAACGGCATCGTCATCGGCGCGAGACGACGGACCGAGCGGCGGTGATCGAGGTGTCGCACCGTTCGACCGTGCAGGTCGCGCCCTAAAGGCACGTTAAGCGCATCGGCGAAAGTCGCGCGGCGACAGGCCGGCCGCGATGGCGCGGCCTGTTGCGAGATCGGGATCGACGGTGGGCGGCTACCGGCTGGCGCAGCTCGGCGTGCAGCTCAATGTCTGCCGGTCGACGCCACGGTAGACCGTCACCAGGAGCTGATCGCCGTCGGCGTTCTTGGCGAGAGCCGCCTTGGCGTCGGCGATGCTGCGCAGCGCCAGCGTGAGGGTGCCGGTCTGGCGCGCGCGGGCGAGCATCTCGGCCTGGTCGGGCCTGAGCTCGAGCGTCACGGTCTTGCCGACCACGGTGGTCTGGCCGTCCTTCTCCTTCGGCGCCTGGTCGATGGCGAGCACGCGCACGTTCGGCAGGATGATCTCGGAAACCAGGATGTCGGGCTGCACCGGGTTGTCGGGATGCTTCTCGTGATGCGAGAGGATAACATCGACCCGATCGTTCGGCAGGATGAAGCCGCCGGCGCCGGTTTCCGGCGAAATCTCGGTCGAGATGGCGCGCATCCCCGCCGGCAGGATCGCCGCCATGAAGCCGGAGCCGTTGCCCTTCACCAGCTTCTGCTCACGGATCGGCTCGCCGGCCACGAACGGCTCGCGCGCGATCGAGCCTGCGAGCTGGGTGGTCGCTTCCGGCCGATCGGAGCGGCGGATGAAGCTGTTGCTGGCGGAAGCCTGCGGCCACGCCTGCCACTGCAGGTCCTCGGCTTTGACCGTCTGGCCGAGGCCGATGTCGGATTTCGCGATCAGCACGTCCGCCGTCGGCATCTGCGCGACCGGCTCGGCCGGGGCCGGCTGGTTGGGGCTCTCGGAGCCGCTCGCGAGATAGAGGGCGATGCCGCCGGCACAGATGGCGATCAGCAGGACGATGATGCGAGAGATCTTCATACGCTTTACTCTTCCGCGCCTCTACCGGAGTCCGGCCTGGGCGATACGCAGCGGAACTGGAACTCGACGGAACGACTCTGGCATCGAATGGTGAACGAAGAGCGAAGCGCGCCGCGCGAGTATCGACGATACCGCCGCGGCAACGGCGGTCCCGTCCTAGCGACGAAACGGAAAGGCGAGCTGTCCGGCGATCTCGGACGGCACCGCCGCTTCGTCCCTGTATTCGCGGGGAAGCTCGTCCACCGGCATGCGAAAGGTGCCGAACAGGATATCCCAGAGCGGAAAGGTGCCTGCGAAGTTCGTGTTGCCGCCCACTGAAAGCTGCGTGTG
>NZ_JAFAVV010000431.1 GCF_019242285.1 Bradyrhizobium sp. | reverse complement strand
ATGCGCGGCGCGGTAGCCCTTGGCGATGCCGGCGATCACGGCCGCGTTCAGCGCATTGCGCTTGTCCGGCCGGTTGATGGTGATCCAATACGCCTGCCCGCGCTTCTCGAGGATGACGCTGTCGTCGGTCATGTCGCTGCCTGCCTGTTCGTCGTGCTCCCCCGAAGAAGCATTTGCGACGGGACACGGTCGCCTGCAAGGCCGATCGCGGTGCGGACTATCTGATCGATCGGTTGCCACGGGTTAGCCTCGCCCCGCACTTGCGGGGAGAGGTCGGCGCGAAGCGCCGGGTGAGGGGCCGCTCCGCAGACTGTGCTCTTGGAAACAGCCCCTCACCCTGCCTCTCCCCGCAAGGACGGGGAGAGGAGCTCACCTCCGATGCCGCAACGGATCAACCCGAGCTCGTCAGCCGGCCACCGCCCGCTTCAGCCAGACCTTGTTGTCGTGGAAGGCGGCGCCGCCGATCGGCGCCACGGCTTCGGCGCCGGTCAGCGTGTTGATGCCGCGGCCGCCGATATGGTCACGGTTCGGATGCACCGATTCCGCAATCAGCACGCCGCGCTGGACGCCGTCGAACAGGCGCGCGATCAGCGTGGTCTCGCCTCTGACGTTGCCGAGCGTCACGGCGTCACCGTCGGCAATGCCGAGCGTGCCCGCGTCGCGCGGATGGATCATCACCGACGCCCTGCCTTCGCGCGCCTGCGACGACGGCGTTTCGTTGAAGGTGGTGTTGAGGAAGCTGCGCGACGGGCTGGTGGCGAGCCGGAACGGATGCGCCTCGTCCGCCTCCTCGATGATGGTCCAGTGGTCCGGCAGCGCCGGCATCTGGTCCACGGCGCCCATCACCGTGCCGAACGGCGGATGCGCCCAGTCGGCCTTGAAATGGAATTTCCGGTCGGCATGAGCAAAGCCGTCGAGATAATGCGAGGCGCGGAAGTCCGGCTGCAGGTCGCGCCAGATGTCGGCTTCAAGACCAGCGATGTCGCCATGGCCGGAGAGCTTCAGTGTCGCGTCGATCAGTTCGCGCGGGGTCATCTCGAAGCCGGGATGCTTGGCGCCGAGCCGCTGCGCCAGCGCCTGCAGCACCTCGTGATTGGAGCGGCATTCGCCGGGCGGATCGATCAGCTTCGGCCCGACGGAGATATATTGATGGCCGCCGCCGTAATAGACGTCGTCATGCTCCATGAACATGGTCGCGGGCAGCACGATGTCCGCCATCTGCGCCGTCTCGGTCATGAACTGCTCGTGCACGGCGACGAACAGGTCCTCGCGGGCAAAACCCCTGCGCACCAGGTTCTGCTCGGGCGCGATCGTCATCGGATTGGTGTTCTGGATCAGCATCGCCTTGACCGGGCCGCCGCCCTGCAGCGCCTCCGCGTCGCCGGTCAGGATGCGGCCGATCTTGGACTGGTCGAGCGCCCGCACATTGGGGTCGAGCGCGTCATGGCCCTCGATGATGGCCTCGTTGAAGCGCCAGATCGAGGCGTTGTTGAAGAATGCGCCGCCGCCTTCATATTGCCAGGCGCCGGTCACCGCCGGAATGCACAGCGCCGCGTGCATCTGCGCCGCACCATTGCGGCTGCGGGTAAAACCGTAGCCGAGGCGGAAGAAGGTGCGCTCGGTCGTGCCGACGGCATGGGCGAACGCCTCGATATCGGCTGTGCTGACACCACAGATCGCCGACGCCCATTCCGGGGTGCGGGTCGCAAGATGCGCCTCGAACTCGGCCGGGCAGTCCGTGTATCTCTCCATATAGGCGCGGTCGGCGAGGCCGTCGCGGAACAGCACATGCATCACGCCGCAGGCGAAGGCGCCGTCGGTGCCCGGCCGCAGGATGATCTTGATGTCCGCCTGCTTCATGGTGTCGTTGTTGTAGATGTCGACCGCCGCGATCCTCGCGCCGCGCTCCTTCTTGGCGCGGGAGGCATGGGTCATCACGTTGACCTGGGTGTTCACGGGGTTGGTGCCCCAGATCACGATGAGGTCGGAGACGCCCATCTCGCGCGGATCGACGCCGGTGATCTTGCCGGTGCCGATCGCGAAGCCGACGCGGGCGATGTTGGCGCAGACCGTGGAGTAGAAGCGGGAGTATTTCTTCACATGGGTCAGCCGGTTGATGCCGTCACGCATCACCAGCCCCATGGTGCCGGCGTAGTAGTGCGGCCAGATCGATGCCGCGCCGAAGTCGCGCTCGGCGGCGTTGAAGCGGTCGGTGATCTCGTCCAGCGCCTCGTCCCAGGAAATCTGCGCGAACTGGCCGGAGCCCTTCGGGCCCGTCCGGCGCAGCGGATGCATCAGCCGCTCGGGATGATGGATGCGCTCGGCGTAGCGGGCAACCTTGGCGCAGACGACGCCGGCCGTGTAGGTCTGCTTCTTGGAGCCGCGAACCCGGCCGATGCTGCGACCCTCGATCACCTCGATGTCGAGCGCGCAGGCCGACGGGCAATCATGCGGGCAGGTGGAGTTGCGGATGTCGACCTTGGCGTGCTGGTTCATGACGGAAAGGCTAACATCAAAAACCATGCCGGCCGAGCGCATTTATCCGGCACTCCCCATGCGCTACCCGCCGAAATAGGCGCCCCCATTGGCGTGGATCGCCTGGCCCGTGACATGGCGCGCGGACGGGCCGCACAGGAACCGGACGATGGCGGCGACGTCCTCCGGCTTGCCGCGCGCGCCGGTGAGGGTGCGATGGGTCAGATGATGCGCCGGTTCCGGCCTGCCCCGCTCGCGCGGTGTGCCGATCAGGCCCGGAACCACGCAATTGACGGTGATGCCGTCGGCAGCGAGATCATTGGCCAGCGCCCGGGTGAAGCCGACCAGCCCGGCTTTCGCCGTCACGACATGGGCGCGGTTGGCCGCGCCGGAATGAGCGCTCAGACCACCGATATTGACCACGGTTCCCGCCCCGCTTTGCCGCAGCGCAGCATGGCAGGCCTTGGTGCAGTGAAAGGCGCCGTCGAGGGTGACGTCGAGGATCTCGCGCCACTCGGCGTAGTCCATCTCGGCGAAGGATCGCTCGCGCCGCAGCGCTGCGTTGTTGACGAGGATGTCGATGCGACCGAAGCGATCGAGCGCCATGTCCGCCATGGCCTGCACTGCGCGGGCGTCGGCGACGTCGCCGAGATGGATCGCCGCCCGGCTGCCGGCCTCTTCGATCTCGCGGGCGACCGCCTCCGCCTCGGCGCGGTTGCTGCGCGCATTGACCAGCACCGCGGCGCCGCCTTCAGCCAGGGTGAGCGCAATCGCGCGACCGATATTGCGGCCGGCGCCGGTGACCATGGCAACCTTGCCGGTCAGCTCGCTGGTGTCAGTCATGTCCGGCTAGCCGCGCATGATCGAGATGTCGATGCGTTCATAGAACAGCCCGGCGATCAGCTTCAGTGCAGCCACGCTCTGCAGCTTCGACCAGCCGCCATATTCGGTGTTGAGAATGAACTTGTCGACGACGTCCTGCCGGGTCAGCGGCTCCTGGATCCCGCCGCGCAGATGCGGCTGGCGCTCCTCGATGACGGTGCCGTCGATCATGGTGGCGCGGAGGTGCCCGGTATAGATGTTGGGATAGGGATTTTCGGGATCGATCTCGAACTTCACCTTGTCCGCCAGCTCCAGCACCCGCTCGTCGCTGATCGCCTCGTCGGTGAAGGCGCTGAGTCCGACCCCGCCGTTAACGAAACCGGTGGCGAGCAGATAGGGCACCGCGAACTTGGCGGCATAGCCGTTGGGCGGCCGCTGCTTGTCGGCAAGCGGCTCCCACAACCGGTGCACGGTGCCCTCGGCCACCTCGCAGACGATCTCGGCGACCTCCTCCGGATGCACGCCGCGCGCCGCCAGCCGCCGCGCGCAATCGATATAGGGCTGGGCCATGGTTCCGCAGGGATAGGGCTTGAAGGCCAGGGTGTCGGTGACCCAGCGGCTGCCGAAATCGCCGACCAGCGCCTCGTAGTCGCCGTCGGTCGTGCGCGCAAAGCCATTGTACAACCCATGCGTGCCCTCGAACACGGTGCGCGGCCCGATGAAGCCCTCGCGCGCCAGCAGTGCGGCGCGCAGGCCCGATTGCGACGCCCAGCCCGCGTGCAACCGCTTGGTCCAGGCGCCTTCGGCGAGGTACTCGATGATTCCGGACGCCATGCTGCCGGCAAGCCCAAGTGCGTCCACGATCGTGAGCGAGTCGAGCCCGAGCGCGGCGCTGACGCCCGCGGCCGCACCCATGGCACCGAAGATCGCGGTCGGGTGAAACCCGGCCGCGTGCACCGCCTTGGGCGTGACCAGGCTCAGCCGGCACATCACCTCGGTGCCGACCGCAATCCCCAGCAGGGCCATGCGCCCATCGGGGTTGTGCCGCTCGCAGGCCGCCAGCACCGCGGGGACGATCACCGCGCCGGCATGGACCGGGCCGCCCTCGAAGGTGTCGTCGAAATCCTCGCCATGGGCGGCGGTGCCGTTGACGAACGCGGCGCCGGCGGCCGAGAGCCGCTTGCGATGGCCGATCACGGTGCAGACGCCATCATCGTCCCAGCCGTGCAGCGCGCTCGCGACATAATCCTCGTTGCGGGCGGTGACGCAGAGGCCGACCACGTCGATCAGGAGGTCCTCGCATTTGCGCGTGGTCGCTTCGGGCAAAGTGCCCGGCTTCAGCGCAGAGATCTTCTGGGCCAGGGCTTCAGCGACCGAGATATCGGGCAGACCAGACGACATGATATGCGGAATCACACATGGAAAATCTTGGTGTAGCGGGCCTTGATCGACTCGCTCTCCTTCTCGACGGCGGCCGGATCATCCTTCATGACCTTGATGTCCTTCAGCGGCGTGCGGCCCGGTCTGTCCTTGGTATCCGGATGCACCGAGCGCAGACCGCCGACATCGATGATGAGCTGCTGCGCCTCCCGGCTCAAGCAGAAAGACTGGAACAGTTTGGCGGCATTGGGATTGGGCGAGGACTTGAAGATGCCGTTCGGGCCGACGATCAGCGGCGAACCTTCGGTTGCATAGACGGGCTCGACCGGGCGGCCCTTCTCCCGGAGCTCGAAGATGTTGTACTCGTTGCCATCAGCCATCAGCGCGCGCTCCCCGAGGTCGAGCTTCTTCGGCGGATCGGCGGACGACTGGACCTGCATGATGCCCTGCTTGGCGAGCCCCTCGAAGAAGCTCCAGCCGAGGTCACGCTGCATCTGATAGGTTGCCGTCATGATGGTGCCGCTGTAGCCGGGATGCGCCTTGACGATCTTGCCCTTCCATTTCGGATCGAGCAGGTCGGCGAAGCTCTTCGGCGCTTCCTCCGCCTTCACGAGATTGGTGTTGTAGGCGATGATCGAGAGCCAGACCCTGAAGCTCGCGAACTGGCCGTCGACGTCGCGGTGCTCCGCCGGAAAGCGCGCGACGTCCTCGGGGACATAGGGCGCGAGAATGCCATCGCGTTTCCAGACGATGAAATGCGCAGCGTCGGAGGAATTGACCACGTCGACCGCGTGGATGTTCGAGGCATATTCCTGGCCGATGCGCTGGAACACCCGCTCGGCACCGGTGCGCTCGACGCGCACGGCGATGCCGGGATATTTCGCCTCGAACGCCTTGGCGACCTTCTCGGCAACCGGCAGGTCGGTCGAGGTGTAGTAGGCGACCTGGCCTTCCTTCGTCGCTGCCGCGATCAGCTCCGGCGTGACCGGCTCGGGCGGCGGCGCCGCCGCCAACACCCGGGTCGAGAGAGCGGCGCCGGCAAGCACGGCCCCTCCCTTGAGGACGTGGCGACGCGATATCTTGCGGTTCTTCATGGCCGGTCCGTTACCTCAGACAGTCGGGTACCCCTCAACCTATCTTTTATTCCTAGGAACTGCACTGAGTCTATCGTCGACAGTCGCTTTGCGTTGCAGCTAGATTGGTCTGCCAACAAACAAAGATTTTCCGGGAGAGACAAATATGCATCGCTGGAGGCTTACGCTGATGCTGGCGACGGCCCTTTTTGCAGCGTTCCTCCCCAGCACGGCGGCGTCTGCCGACGACTACCCCAGCCGGCCGATCAAGATCCTCGTTCCGTTCGGTGCCGGGGGACCGGCCGACGTCACTGCGCGCCTTCTGGGCAACATTCTGCAGGAAAGTTTCGGCCAGCCCGTCGTGGTGGAAAACCGCACCGGCGCGGGCGGTGTGATCGGCACGCTGGAGGCGGCCAAGTCACCACCGGATGGCTACACGCTCCTGATGATGTCGAATACCCAGACCGCGAACGAGTCGCTGGTGCCCCAGCGCAAATACGAGCTGATGCGCGACCTCGCGCCGATCGCCCCGGTCAACTCGTCCGACCTCGTCATCGTCGTAAATCCATCGGTATCGGCAAAGACGCTAGCCGAGTTCATCGTGCTCGCCAAGGCGAAGCCGGGACAGCTCAACTATGCGTCGTCGGGTCAGGGCACCCCGTATCACATGGCCGGCGAGCTGTTCAAATCGATGGCAGGCATCGATGTCGTGCACGTGCCCTACCGCAACAGCGGCGACGCACGCACCGGCGTGATCTCGGGACAAGTCCAGATGATGATCGATGCGGTGACGACGATGGCGCCCAACATTCGCGCGGACCAGGTGCGGGCGCTGGCGACGACGGGCAAGACCCGCTCCAGCGTGCTAGGCGACGTGCCGACCGCGGACGAGGCCGGCGTCGCGGGCTACGAGGCCACGATCTGGCTCGGGCTGATGGCGCCGGCCGGCACGCCGAAACCGGTCATCGACAAGCTCAACGGCGCGGTGAACGCCGCGATCAAACGCCCCGACGTCGACAAGCTCTGGGCCGAACAGGGCGCAGTTCCGATGTCGATGTCTCCGGAGGAGTTCGACAAATTCCTGCGCGGCGATATTGTGAAATGGGCTGACGTCGCCAAGAAGTTCACCAAGGCACAGTAAGGTTCCCCTGCGCTCATGCCGAGCATTCGCTTTCGCCTCAACGGCGCACCGACCGAAATCGACGCCGATCCAGACCACAGCCTGCTCGACATCCTGCGGGGGCGCCTCGGCCTCAGCGGACCGCATTTCGGCTGTGGCTCCGGCGAATGCGGCGCCTGCCGGGTGATGATCGGCGACCATGCCGTCACCGCCTGTGACGCGCCGCTGTGGTCGGTTGCGGACAAGGACGTCACGACGCTCGAGGGATTGGGAACGGCGGAGCACCCGCATCCGTTGCAGCGGGCGTTCATCGCGGAGCAGGCCTTGCAATGCGGCTATTGCGTGGCTGGCGTCCTGATCAGCGCCGCCGCGCTGTTGCGGCGGAACAAACGACCTTCGGAAGCAGAGGTGCGCGGGGCGCTCGACCGCAATCTCTGCCGCTGCGGCTCGCACAACCGCATGGTGCGCGCGATCCTGCACGCGGCCGACGAGATGGCGGCGGCATGAGCATGGCCGCTCCCCAACTGCCGGTCAGCCTGGCGGCGAACCCGAAACTGTCGTCCTGGATCAAGGTCAGCGCCGATGGGCGGGTCACAGTCTCGCCCGGCAAGGTCGAGATCGGGCAAGGGATTGTGACGGCATTGGCGCAGATCGCCGCGGATGAGCTCGACGTCAAGATCGGCCGCGTGCAGATGGTGCGCGCCTCGACCGCGAGGAGCCCGAACGAGGGCGTCACCTCGGGGAGCCTCTCGATCCAGCAGTCGGGACGCGCGCTCCGGCATGCCTGTGCCGAGATCCGGCAGATTTTCCTGGCCGCGGCCTCCGACCGTCTCGGCGTCGATGCTGATGTCCTTGACATCAAGGATGGTGAGATCTTCGGACCGGGCAATGTCAGGACCAGCTACTGGGAGCTGGCGGAAGATATCTCGCTCGACCGCGACGCCACGGCGAGCGCAGTGCCGAAGCCGATCGCCATGCGCGCGCTTGCAGGGCATTCCGCACAACGGCTCGATATTCCCGACAAGGTGTTCGCGCAGCCGCGCTTCATTCATGACATCACGCTGCCAGGCATGCTGCATGCCCGCGTGCTGCGGCCGGAGATATCGCAGGCGAAACTGATCGGCCTGAACGAGGCCGCGACCCGTGCCCTGCCCGGCCTGGTCGCGATCGTGCGCGACGGCAGCTTTGCCGGCGTGGTTTGCGAGACGGAGGCTGGCGCCGAGGCGGCACTTATGGTCCTGCGCAAGGGCGCGACCTGGTCGGTCGGCCAGCCGCTGCCGGACGAGAGCGATCTGGCCGGGTTCCTGAAGTCGCAGCCGCTCGAGTCCGTCATCATCGACGCCAGAACCGCGGGGGCGCCGGGCAACCCCGCGCGAACGCTGCGAAGACGCTACACTCGCCCCTACATCGCCCATGCCTCGATCGCCCCCTCCTGCGCCATGGCGCAATGGAACGGCGATCGCGTCCATGTCTGGACCCACAGCCAGGGCGTCTATCTGCTGCGCGCCGATCTCGCGCTGGTGCTGAAGCTGCCGGTCGAGCAGATCACGGTCGAGCACCTGGAAGGCGCCGGTTGCTACGGCCACAACCCGGCCGATGACGTCGCGCTCGATGCCGTGCTACTCGCCAAGGCCGTCGGCGACCGACCGGTGCGGGTGCAATGGTCGCGCGCCGACGAGATGACGCATGCCCCGTTCGGCGCGGCGATGGCGATCGAGATCGAGGCCGATCTCGATGCCGAGAGCGAGATCGTCGGCTGGCGGCATTCGATCTGGAGCAACGGCCACGCCGCCCGCCCCGGGCGCGGGACCCAACCCACACTGCTCGCCGCAACCGAGATCGCCAACCCCTTCCCGCGCCAGATCTCCGGCAACCCGCCGCAGGCCAATGGCGGTGGCGCGGACCGGAATTCGGTTCCGCTCTACGATTTCCCGGCGTGGAAGATCGAAAGCCATCGACTCCTGACAATGCCGGTGCGCACGTCCGCGCTGCGCACGCTCGGCGGCCAGGGCAATGTGTTTGCGATCGAGTCCCTTCTCGACGAGATTGCCACCGAGCGTGGCGAAGACCCGGTGGCATTCCGGCTGCGGCATCTGGGGGATGAACGCGCCAGGGACGTGATCCGCGCCGCCGCCAGGCGCGCGAACTGGAAGCCGGCCGCGAAAACGGGCACAGGCTACGGCGTCGGCTTTGGACGCTACAAGAACACCGGCGCCTATTGCGCTGTTGTCGCCGAGATCGAGGGCGACGAGGATATTCGCGTCAGAAAGCTGACGCTCGCGGTCGATGTCGGCGAAGTCATCAACCCCGACGGCGTCATCAACCAGATCGAGGGTGGCGCGATCCAGGCGACGAGCTGGGTGCTGAAGGAACGCGTGCGCTTCGACCGCGAACGTATCACCAGCACCAACTGGGCGGATTATCCGATCCTGCGCTTCAGCGAGGTGCCGAAGGTCGAGGTCGAGGTGATTCAGCGTCCCGAGATCGATCCGGTCGGCGCCGGCGAGGCCGCGCATGGTCCCGTCACGGCCGCAATCGCCAATGCGGTGTTCGATTGCCTCGGTGTGCGGGTCCGCGACCTGCCGATCACCCGCGACCGCCTGATCGCGGCAATGGATTCGTCCGCATGAGCCATCTCGACGTTCGAAGCGGCGGCGCGGCGCAAGGCCTCGTCGCGAGCCTCGCGCCCGCGTTCAAGAGCAGGACGGGCCTCGATATCGCCGGCGAGTTCGGCGCTGTGGGCGCGATGGCCGACAAGCTGCGCAAGGGCGCCCCCACCGATCTCATCATCCTGACCGCGGCGCTGGTGGCCAAGTTGGCGGAGGAGAAGCTGGTCGCACCAGGATCGATCAGGGATATTGGTCTTGTCGAGACCGCGCTCGCGGTGCGCAGCGATGATCCGAAGATCTTGGTCGCCAACGAGGCCGAATTGCGCGCGGCGCTGCTCGCCGCGGACGCGATCTTCGTGCCGGATACCAAAGCCTCGACCGCGGGCATTCATGTCGCCAAGGTGCTGGCCCAACTCGGCATCGCCGAGGAAGTCGCAGCGCGCCTCAAGATCCATCCGAACGGCGCGACAGCGATGCGCGCGCTGGCGGCGTCTGACACGAAACGCCCGATCGGCTGCACGCAATCGACCGAGATCATTGCCACTGAGGGCGTCGATCTGTCGGGCCCATTGCCGCCGGGATGCGACCTTGCGACCATGTACACGGCCGCTGTTACCACCGGCGCCGCCGACCCGGCGGCCGCGATGACCCTGATCGAGCTGCTCAGCGGTTCGGAGGCCAGCGAAGCGCGCCGTCGCGCCGGCTTCGCCAACGGTCCCTAGACCCTGCCTGCGCGAAAATCCGTTCACCCTCTCAATTAACGGTTGCCTCGATCAATTCATATATTAATATATCAATTCAGGAAACGCTCTATGGCCCAGCGCGCCGCCAAGAAAAAAACTGATGCGTCGCCGCCGCCGGCGGTCGCGACCGTGCGCCGCGGCTCCCGCCCGCGCGCGGCAACCGCCTCGTCGCGGATTCATGCCGACCTTCGTGCCGAGCTGGTCTCGCTGCAGCGACGGCCGGGCGAAGCGATCTCGGAAGCCGAGATCGCTTTGTCCTATGGCGTGAGCCGGACCCCGGTACGCGAGGCCATCCTGAAGCTTTCCGACGAAGGCCTGGTCCAGATCTTCCCGCAGTCCGGCATCATCGTCTCCCGCATTCCGATCGCCGCGTTGCCGGAAGCGATTGTCATCCGCCGCGCGCTGGAAGAGACCACGACGCGGCTCGCGGCCGAACTCATCACGGCGAGCCAGATCCTGGCGTTGCGCTCGATCCTGGAGCGACAGCGTGAGGCCGACGTCGCAGGGAATCGCGACCGCTTCCACCAGGCCGACGAGCAGTTTCATGCGACCATTGCCGAGATCGCCGGATATCCCGGCATCTGGAAGCTGATCCTGCAGGTGAAGGTCAATGTCGACCGCTTCCGCCTGCTGACCCTGCCGCAGGCGGGACGGATGGCGCAGGTGATCGCAGAGCACGAGGTCATTCTGTTCGCGATCGAAGCGCACGACCCCGACGTGGCGGTCGCCGCGATGCGCAAGCATATCGAGCGGCTGCTGGGCGATATCGCCGCCATCCAGCACGTCAATCCGGATTTTTTCGACGAGGGAAGAGAGTAGCAAGCGTTCCGAACATCAGCGACCGCGCGAGCGGACCGAGACAGAACAAGCACCGGAGGGATATCCATGAGACGCCGTGATTTCATCAAGCTGGGCGCCGCGATCGGCGCCACCGCGACGCTGCCGCCGCTTTCGAGCGCCTCCGCGCAAGGAAAGGCCGTCTTCAAGGCCTCGGACGTGCAGCCAGCCGGCTACCCGACCGTGGCCGCGGTCGAGAGCCTCGGCAAGAAGCTGGAAGCCGCGACCAACGGACGGCTGTCGCTGCAGATGTATCCTTCCGCGCAGCTCGGCGGCGAGAAGGAGACCATCGAGCAGACCCAGATCGGCGCGATCCAGATGCTGCGCGTCTCGGCCGGCGCGCTCGGCCCGATCATCGACGACGTCAACGTCGTCAACATGCCGTTCCTGTTCAAGAACATCGCGCATTCTGAGAAGATGATGGATGGCGACCTTGGCCAGGAGCTGCTCGACAGGATCAGCGCCAATGCGAGCGCCGGCCTGGTCGCGCTGTGCTGGATGAACTCGGGCGCCCGCAGCATCTACAATTCGAAGAAGCCGGTGAAGACCATCGACGACATCAAGGGCCTGAAGATCCGCGTCATCGGCAATCCGATCTTCATCGAGATGATGAACGCGCTCGGCGGCAACGGCGTCGCGATGGGCTACGATCAGGTGTTCAGTGCGTTGCAGACCGGCGTGATCGACGGCGCCGAGAACAACCCTCCGAGCTACGTCTTCAGCAACCATTATACCGCTGCGAAATACTACTCTCTGACCGAGCATCTCGTCATCCCGGAGGTGCTGGCCTTCTCCAAGAAGGCATGGGCCACGCTTTCCGCCGACGACCAGGCCCTGATGAAGAAGCTCGCGCGCGAGGCGCAGATGGAGGAGCGCGAGCGCTGGTACAAATATGAGAAGGAGGCGATGGACAAGGCCAAGGCGGCCGGTTGCGAGATCATCGAGATCGCGGACAAGACGCCGTTCCAGAATGCGGTGAAGCCGGTGTGGGACAAGTACGGCCCGAAATACCAGGACATGATCAAGCGCATCCAGGGCATCGCGTGAAGCGGGGCCCGCTGGGTCGCCATCGGAGGGTCTTGGCAATGGCCTCGCTCTATCGCCGAACCATGGACGTTCTCTATCTCGCCTGCGTGATCGTCGGCGGCACCGCGCTGGTGCTGATCTCGGCGATCATTCCCTGGGCGGTGTTCACGCGCTACGTGCTCAACAGCGCGGCGTCATGGCCCGAGCCGATGGCGATCCTGTTGACCATCGTGCTGACGTTCATCGGGGCTGCCGCCGCCTACCGGCTGAACCTCCACATGAACATCTCCTACTTCGCCGACCGGCTTCCGCCACCATGGCGGAAGCTGCTCGATCTGATCGTGCAGCTCCTGATGGCGCTGATCGCGGTCTTCATGATCCTGTGGGGCGAGAGCCTGGTCGAGGTGACCTGGCACAACACGATCGGCGATTTCCCGTTCCTGTCGGTCGGCGTCACGTATCTGCCGATTCCAGTCGGTGGCGTCTGCCTCCTGCTCTTCATCATCGAGCGCATCTTTCTCGGGTTGCCGCCCGATCCCATCACGCACGGCCCCGAAGCCGAGCCGTTCGATTGAGAGGCGGATCATGGACATCTTCATTCTGCTCGCCACCATGGTGGTGTGTTTCCTGATCGGCATGCCCATCGCCTATTCGCTGGCGGCAGCCGCGATCGCCGGCGCGCTGTGGATCGGAATTCCGCTGGAAGCGTTGATGCTGAAAATCTCCGACGGCGTCAGCAAGGTCGCGATGCTGACCATTCCGTTCTTCGTGCTGGCGGGCGCGATCATGGCGGAAGGCGGCATGGCGCGGCGGCTGGTCGCATTCGCCGACGTGCTGGTCGGTTTCACGCGGCTGCGCGGCGGGCTTTCGATCGTCAACGTGCTGGCCACGACGTTCCTGAGCGGCATCTCCGGCTCGGCGGTGGCCGACACCTCGGCGATCGGCTCGGTGATGATCCCGCAGATGGAGCGGACCGGCTATCCCCGCGTGTTCGCGACCAACCTCACCATCACCTCGTCGGTGCAGGCGCTGCTGGTGCCGCCCAGCCACAATGCCGTGCTGTATTCGCTGGCGACTGGCGGCACGATCTCGATCAGCGCGCTGTTCATGGCCGGCGTGTTTCCGGGCCTGCTGCTCGGCTTCTCGCTGGTCATCCTGTGCCTGGTGATCGCCTATCGCGAAGGCCATCCGCAGGGCCAGAGCGTGCCAGTCAAGGACGCACTGCGGATCACGATCGACGCGGCCTGGGGCCTGATCACGCTCGTCATCATCCTCGGCGGCATTCTCGGCGGCGTCTTCACCGCGATCGAGGCCGGCGCGGTCGCCTGCCTGTGGGCGTTCTTCGTCACCATGTTCATCTACCGCGACTATCGCTGGCGCGACCTGCCGGTGCTCTTGCACCGGACGCTGCGGACCGTGGCGATGGTGATGACGCTGATCGCCTGCGCCTCCGCAGTCGGCTACATCATGGCGCTGACGCAGATGCCGGCCAAGATGACGGCGTTCTTCCTGTCGATCTCCTCGAACAAATACGTCATCCTGCTGCTCATCAACGTGCTGCTGCTCCTGCTCGGCACGTTGGTCGACATGGCGCCGTCGATCCTGATCGCAACCCCGATCCTGCTGCCGGTGATGCAGAACTTCGGGGTCAATCCGGTGCATTTCGGCATGATCATGCTGCTCAATCTCGGCATCGGATTGTGCCATCCGCCGGTCGGCTCGATCCTGTTCGTCGGCTGCGCCGTCGGCAAGGTGTCGATCGAGCAGGTGATGCGAAAAATCTG
>NZ_JAFAVV010000217.1 GCF_019242285.1 Bradyrhizobium sp. | reverse complement strand
GGCGTGCGCGCGCCGAGATCGGCAGCGATTGCGGGCGCAGCGGAAAGCGCGGCGACCGCGACGAAAGCGAGCAGAATCGTCTTCATGGTACTTACTCCAAACACATGACCCAAGAGACGCCACGTGTCAGGCGCCCCTCCATGGCCGACAGATAAAACGCATTTGAACAAATTGCTGTCGCGCGCCGAGCACAGCGATTTTCAATCCAACGCATTGGAAGACAAAGCGTTTCTGGTGCTTAACAGGGCCCTAATCAACGCTGAGGAATGGCTTAATGGAGCGTCTGCGAAGTGTCGCTTTGGGACAGCGGGTTAATGCCGCTTAAGAGTGCGCGCGAGTTCGTCGCGATCGACGATGTCCTTCGAATCGACAGGCCAGACGTGCGCGCCACGCCCCCGCATTTTTACGGCTTGGAAAATTAACCGGGTCGCAGAGCCGAATTGCGAGGATTCGAAGGCCTTTGGAGCAAGTCCTTTCCCTTTCCCACTGATGACGGTCGCGTTGGCGATCGACCTCACCGCATCGATGTGAGCAGACATGAAACTTCGCCTTTCGATCTCGGCGGCCATCACCGTCTTTGGCCTCGTGCTGGCCGTCGGTTTCGCATCGGTCGCGTTGACGGGCGCCTACGCGCTGAGGGAGCTGAAGGTCGGCGGGCCGCTCTATGCGAACATCAAGCTCGGCAATGACCTCGTCGCCGACATCCTGCCGCCGCCGGAATATGTTCTCGAGGCCTATCTCGAGACGACGCTTGCCCTGCGTGAGCCGAAAAATGCCGCCGAGCATGAGAAGAAGCTCACTCAGCTCAAGAAGGATTACGAGGACCGCAAGGCGTTCTGGACCAAGTCGGACCTTCAGCCGACCCTGAAGACCCTGCTCGTCGAGAAGTCCGATGCCGAGGTGAGCAGGTTCTGGCAGGCGGTGGACGATCTGCTGCCGTCGTTGCACACGAACGAGCTCGACAAGGCGGAAGCGGCCTATGCGCGCGTGAGCGAGGCCTATGCCGCCCATCGCGCGGTCATCGACGATCTGGTCGAGAAAGCCAACAAGCTGAATTCGGATATGGAGGCCACCGCCGCCGCGCGCGACACCGGTATCTCCTATGTGGTGTGGGCGGTGTCGGCCCTGGTGCTTGCGGTCGTGGTGCTCGGCATACTCGGTCTGGGCCTCGGCGTGGTTCGGCCGCTGGTGCGTATCACCGAGGCGATGCGGCAGATCGCCGGCGGAAAGCTGTCCACCGAAATTCCCTTCGCCAATCGGAGTGACGAGATCGGCGCGATGGCCGCGGCGCTGGCCGTCTTCAAGGACAACGCGCTCGACAATGCCCGCCTGCACGACCGGCAGAAGGACGACTGGGCGAAGTCCGAGGATATGCGGCGCAAGGCCGCTTTGCAGATGGCCGATACCGTCGAGCGCGAGACCGGCGCATCGGTCGAGGCCGTGGCGGGCGCATCGCGTGACGTCGAGACCGCGGCTTCGGGCCTGCTGGACCTCGCGCGGGACCTCTCAGCGGAGGCGACCGCCGTGGCTTCGGCATCGGAGCAGTCGCTCGCCAGCGCGCAGGCCGTCTCCGCCGCGGCCGATCAGATGACGAGCTCGATCCGCGAGATCGCCTCGCAGGTGGCGCGTGCCAGTTCGATCACCAGGACCGCAGTCTCAGGCCGCGAGAAGGCGCAGGAGACGATCCAGTCGCTTTCGGGCGCGGTGAACAAGATCGCCGAGGTCTCCGCTCTGATCGGCGGCATCGCGGAGCAGACCAATCTTCTGGCGCTGAACGCCACCATCGAGGCCGCGCGCGCCGGCGAGGCCGGCCGCGGCTTTGCCGTGGTCGCCGCCGAGGTGAAGTCGCTCTCGGATCAGACGGCGAAGTCGACCGAGGAAATTTCCCGGCTGATCGCCGAGGTGCAGTCGGCGACGACGGCCACCGTAGAGGCCGTCGAAGGCATCGGCGGCCGAATTTCCGAGATCGACGAGGTGGCATCCTCGGTCGCGGCCGCAATCGAGGAGCAGCACGCGGCGACGGCGGAGATCGGCCGCTCGGTGGCGGCGTCCGCCGCCGCCGCGCAGGAGGTTTCCGCGAAGATCGGCGATGTGAGCCGCGACGCCAATTCGGTCGATGGCCGGGCCAGCGACGTGCGCCGTGCGATTACCCAGGTGTCGTCCAACCTTGGCTCGCTGCAGTCGATCCTGGTGCGGGTGGTGCGCACCTCGACCGAAGAGGCAAACCGCCGACGCTGGCAGCGCTTCCATTCCAGCCTGCCGATTTCCATCACCTGCCGCGCCGGCGCCCAGCCGGGCGCCGCGCTTACCGACATCTCCGAGGGTGGCGCCTGGATCAAGGGCGTGCCGGACCTGTCCATGAACGAGGCCGGCACGTTCGGGATCCAGGGCTGCGATTCGACGTTGCGCTTCGTCGTCCGCGGCCGCGAGAACGACGCGCTTCATGTCGAGTTCGAGACCGGCAGCGAGTGGGAAGCCTATCGCCGCTGGTTCGCCGCGAACATCGACCGCAAGGCCGCTTGAGCGGCCAACCCCGAGCCGCAGGGTGGGCTAAGGCGCGGACGCGACGATGCTTCGCATCGCGCGGAGCGACGTGCCCACCATTGTTTCGACAGCCTCGCTCGGAATGGTGGGCACGCTTCTGTCTTTGCGTGGCGCGCCGATGTGCACGTGGCCGCTTAGCCCACCCTACCGGCCACCTCCGAGGTCAACAGATCGTCGATCCGGATCGGGAAGCGGCGGACGCGGACGCCCGTCGCATGCCAGACCGCATTGGCCACGGCTCCGGCCGAGCCGGTGATGCCGATCTCGCCGACGCCCTTGATGCCGAGCGGATTCACATGCGGATCGAGCTCGTCGACGGTGAACGCCTCCATGCGCGGGACATCGGCATTCACGGGCACATGATATTCGCTGAGATTGGCGTTCATGATCCGCCCCGAGCGGTGATCGATGATCGCCTGCTCGTGCAGGGTGAACGAGACGCCCCAGATCATGCCGCCGAGGAGCTGGCTCCTCACCATCCGCGGATTGATCACGCGGCCTGCCGCGAACACTCCCACCATCCGGCTGACGCGAACCTGGCCGAGATCGGGATCGACCTTCACCTCCGCGAATACCGCGCCGTGGGCGTGCATCGCGTAGTTCGACTGCGCCGCGGGGTCCATCGTGCCGCTGCCCTGCGCGTCGATCTCGGCAAGGCCGGCGCGGGTCAGGATGTCGGCGTAGCTCTCGCCGCGGCTCTCGTCGTCGCGGCGGAACAGGCGGCCGTTGCGTGCCACCACGCCGGTATTGCCGGCGCCGAACAACGGTGAACGCTGATCCGAGGTCGCAAGCTCGGCGAGCTTGCCGATCACGGCCGCGCCCGCATTGTGGATCGCCGTGCCCGCGGTCGCGGTATGCGCCGAGCCGCCGGCGATGCCGGCATCCGGCAGATCGGAGGAGCCGGCCTTGAACGCGACGCGGTCGAGGTCGAGCGCGAGCGAATCGGCGGCGATCTGCGCGAAGGCGGTCCAGGCGCCCTGGCCCATGTCGTGCGTGCCGCTCTCCATCACCCCGGAGCCGTCGTGCCGGATCACCGCGCGCGCCTGTGCGGCGAACATCAGGGCCGGGAAGGTCGCCGTGCCCATGCCCCAGCCGACCAGGAAGCCGTCATCGTCGCGCATGGTGCGCGGCTGGAGTGATCGCTTCGACCAGCCGAAGCGCTCGGCGCCCTGGGCATAGCATTCGCGCAGCGCCTTCGACGAGAACGGCTTGCCCGTCGCCGGCTCGACCTCGGCGTAGTTCTTCAGGCGAAAGGCGAGCGGGTCGAGGCCGCAGGCGAAAGCCATTTCGTCGATCGCGCTTTCGAGCGCTATCGATCCGGTCGCCTCGCCCGGGGCGCGCATGAACAGCGGCGTGCCGACATCGGTGCGCACCGCCTCGTGCGAGGTCGCGAGCGCAGGGCTGGCGTACAGCGTATGCGAGGCGTCGGCCGCGGGCTCGTAGAAGTCATCGAAGCTCGAGGTCGCAATCCTGGCGTGGTGATCGATCGCGGCGATCCTGCCATCGGCGGCAGCCGCGATGCGCAGGCGTTGCCGGCTCGGCGAACGGTGGCCGACCGGGCCGTACATCTGCTCCCGCCGCAGCACCAGCTTGACCGGTCGTCCGACCAGCTTCGCGGCGAGAATGCCCAGCACCTGCGGTCCTTTCACCAGGCCCTTGGAGCCGAAGCCGCCGCCGAGGAACGGGCTACGAATGTGAATCTTGTCGGGCGAGATGCCGAACAGGCCGGCGATTCGTCCCTGCGCCATCGCCATGCCCTGGCTCGGAGTATCGATCGACAGCCGATCGCCGTCCCATGACGCGACGATCGCATGCGGCTCCATGGCGTTGTGGTACTGCATCGGCGTCTCGTAGGTGGCGTCGATCCGATGCGGCGCGCCGGCAAGCGCGCTCTCCACGTCGCCGCCATGCTGCACGGAAGCCGGGTTGCCGACGCCGACGGCTGGCGGCGCGTAGCTTTCGTTCGAATCGAGGCCGACGCGCGCGGGCTCGGCCTCATAGCGCGGCGACAGCAGCACAGCGCCCTCGGTCGCCGCCTCCAGCGTCTCGGCGATCACGACCGCAATCGCCTGGTTGGCGTAGCGCACGCGATCATTCTGCAGGAGATCCATCCGGAACATGAACGGATTGGTCTTGGCGTCCGGGTCCTCGGCGAGCGGGGGCCGGTTCATCTGTGTCATCACCTCGACGACGCCGGGGTGGCGCCTGGCGGCCTCGACATCGAGCGAGGTCACGCGGCCGCGCGCGATGCTGGCTGTCGCCAGCACGGCGTAGAGCATTCCCGGCGGATGGTTGTCGGCGGCGTAGCCCGCCGCGCCGGTGACCTTCAGCATACCCTCGCGGCGGGTCAAGGGCTGGCCGATGTTCGAGCCATGACGAAGATGCGCGGGATCGCGGGTCAGGTTGATCTCAGGCGACATGACGGACTCCGGCAACGGAAGAGAAGGGCGAGGCGGGCAGGGCAGGGACGCGATCCGGCGTGCCCTGTGCGGCGAGAGTCAGCGCGCGCACGACGATCCGCTGCGCAAGCTCGATCTTGAAGGCGTTGTCGCCGGACGGTTTTGCACCGTCGAGCGCAGCGGCGGCAGCGCGACGGAACGCGGTCTCGTCGGCATGGGCGCCCGCGAGCGCCTGCTCTGCGGCACGCGCACGCCACGGCTTTGGCGCAACTCCGCCCAGCGCGAGCCGCGCCTCTCTGATGGTGCCGTTCTCGATCGCGAGTCCGGCCGCGGCAGAGACCAGCGCGAAGGCGTAGGACGTACGCTCGCGCACCTTCAGATAGCGTGAATGCCCCGCGAAGGCGCTGGCCGAGGCCGGCAGCCGCACCGCCGTGATCAGCTCGCCCGGCTTCAGCACATTGTCGCGCTCCGGCGCAGCACCGGATGGCGGATAGAGCGCGTCGAGTGCCATCTCGCGCCGGCCGTTCCTGCCCTCGATCTCCACGATCGCATCGAACGCCGCGAGCGGCACGCAGAAATCGGACGGATGGGTGGCGATGCAGCCCTCGCTCCAGCCGAGAACCGCGTGCAGGCGATTGTCGCCCTCGCGGGCATCGCAGCCCGTGCCCGGCGCGCGTTTGTTGCAGCGGCTCGCGGTGTCGTAGAAATAGCTGCAGCGCGTCCGTTGCAGCAGGTTGCCGCCGACGGTCGCGGCGTTGCGGAGCTGCGCCGAGGCGCCGGACAGCAGCGCTTCGGCAATCGCGGGACAGCTCTTCGCGAAGGCGGCGTCATGGGCCAGATCGGCATTCCTGACCAGGGCGCCGATGCGCAAGCTTCCATCCGCCTGCCACTCGATGCGATCGAGCCCGGGCAGGCGCGAGACATCGACCAGCCGGGTCGGCCGGACGATATTGCCCTTCATCAGGTCGAGCAGGTTGGTGCCGGCGGCGAGATAGGCGGCGCCCGGTTCGGACGCGGCGGCGACGGCCTCGGCGGTATCAGCCGGCCTGACATAATCGAACCGGTTCATGCCGCACGCTCCGTCTTCGAGGTGCCGAGCATCTTCTGCGCCTCGAGCACCGCCTCGGTGATCCCGGCATAGGCGCCGCAGCGGCAGAGATTGCCGCTCATGGCTTCGCGGATGCGCTCGGGGTCGCTGCCGGTCTGGGCTTCCATCATCAGCCCGATCGCGCTCATGATCTGGCCCGGCGTGCAGAAGCCGCATTGCAGCCCGTCATGTTCGATGAAGGCGGCCTGCACCGGATGCAGTCTGCCGCCCTGCGCGATGCCCTCGATGGTGACGATCTCGGCACCATCCTGGCTTGCCGCCAGCGCGAGGCACGAATTGACGCGCTTGCCGTCGACCAGCACCGTGCAGGCGCCGCATTGGCCGCGGTCGCAGCCTTTCTTGGTGCCGGTGAGCTCGAGGCGTTCGCGCAGCAGGTCGAGCAGCGTGACGCGCGGGTCGTCGAGCACGAGTTCGCGCCGCTCACCATTGACGGTGAGGCTGAGAGGCAGATTCATAGCAGTGTTCCGATCGGCTGTTGTCTTGCGGACCGCCGCGGTCACGGCCTTACGGGCCGCGATCCGAATTGATCCCGGGTGCGCGCCTGCCGCCGAGCGATCGAGGGAGCCGGGCAGCCAGCGCGCGCCTCTTATACGGAGGATGCCTCCGGTTATCAATCCGCCGCCATTCAAGAGATGGTGACCTGATCCGCATGCACCGGAGCACGACACGCGGAACGGCAACGATTCTAGTGTGATTTGGTTCGACAGTTCTCTTATGGTGCATGCGAGAGCAGATGAACGACGGCAGCGGGATGCCAGTTAAGACCGAGGAAAGGCTTCGCAAGCCGCGCGCCGACGCGATACGCAATCGTGAGCGGGTGCTCGAGGCCGCCAAGGCGGTGTTCAGCGCCGGCGGCGTCGAGGCGAGCCTGGAGGCGGTGGCGCGGCGCGCCGGCGTCGGCATCGGCACGCTGTACCGGCATTTCCCGACCCGCGAAGCCCTGTTCGAGGCGGTGTACCGGCGCGAGGTCGAGCAGCTCTCCGATCTCGCCGCTCGCCTGCAGAGCGAGGCCGCGCCCGTCGAGGCGCTGCGGCTCTGGCTGCGCGCCAATGTCGAATTCGTCGCCACCAAGAAGGGCATGGCCGCGGCGCTGGCAATCGCCACCTCCGGCACCTCGGAATTGACTATCTTCTCCTTCGCGCGGCTGACCAAGGCGGTCGGCGGCCTGCTCGCCCGCGCGGTCGCGGCCGGCGACGTCCGCGCCGACGTCAGCGCCGAGGACCTCTTGCGCACTTTGGTCGGCATGTGCCTGCTGCACGATCAGCCAGGCTGGCAGGCCGGCGTGGTGCGCATGCTCGACGTGCTCATCGACGGCTTGCGGGTGAGCGCGCCGACGCGGCGGAAGAAGTGAGAGGTGCGTAGGGTGGGCTAAGCGGCCGCCTGCACAGTAGCACGCCACGAAAAGACAGAAGCGTGCCCACCATTCAAAACCGTGCTGTCGAGTCTGCTGAGACAATGGTGGGCACGGCGCTTACGCGCCTTAGCCCACCCTACGCAGCTACGCCAGTCTCAACCCTCGCCGTCATCCTCCACGTCCGACAGCGGCACGCGCTTGAAGCCGGGCGGGGTCGGCTCGCCCTCCCTGGCGACGCGCGGGCGCGCCGTGGCGGGATGCGCGGTGGCGAGGTTGTTCCAGTCGTAGTCGTAGACCTTGGCGAGATAGGCCGCGATCTCCTGGTCGTCGAAGATCAGGCTGGCGTCGCGGTTGGTCTTGACGCCTTCGTTCGACCAGTTGTGGCTGCCGAACATCACGATCTTGCCGTCGACGATGATCGTCTTGTTGTGGCAGGCGGGCTGGAAGCGGAACACCTCCTTCGGGAAGTCGAGCCCGATCAGCACGTCGAGGCTTTCCTGCTTCATCAGGTCGCGGCAGATGACGCGCACCTCGACGCCGGCATCGATCTTCTTCTTCAGCGCGCCGACCAGGAGCTTGAACTCGGTGAAGTCGTCGTCAGTGCCGCGGAAATTGATGTACTGGTTCTGGAACCAGACGCTCTCCTTCGCGGACTGGATCAGCTTCAACGCATTCTCGGCGTAATTGTCGGGCGTCAGCAGCGGTTGCACGCTGACCTTGCGGTTCAGGCGCAGCGGCGGGAACAGCTGCTTGGGCTTGGCGAACTCTTCCGCCTCCTCGGCCTCGATCGGCACGAACACCTCGACGTCAGCTGCGAGGCTGTCGGGCTGGGCGAAGCTCACGTCCTCGCCGGCCTGCGCGGCCGACAGCTCGAAGTCGCGCTTGATGTAGAACTCGTAGATCGACGCGAGCTTGTCGTTGTTGATGATGGCGTGATAGTCGCGGTTGTACTTGCGCTGGAAGCCGGCCGGCAGCTCGTCGGGATTGTCGGCGAAGGGATGGACGTCCGGCTGGTTCGACGACTGCCAGTTGCCGCTGGAGAGCCAGACCGCGCTGGAATCGCGGACCGCGACCTTGATGTGATAGGCGGAAGCGAACAATCCGTCCGGATTCTTCTTGGAGACGAGCGTGGCCCAGGTCTGCTCGAAGCGGCGCTTCATCTCGGTTTCGAGCGGCTCGATCACGTCCGCTTCCTCGTTGAGGTCGTTGGCCTTGACGCCCGATTTCGCCGGCTTCTCCGGCACCGGATGCAGGATCAGTTCGAGCTTGCGCCCCGCAGGGCTCACCGCCTGCTCGATCGCCTTGAAGATGTGCGGCGCGGTGAACTGATACATCGCGACCGTAAGTGTCTCCTTGGTTGCGCCGAGGAAGGTCTCGAGCTCGCCCCAGCCGGCCTCCGGACTGACGCAGATCGTCAGCTCCATCTTCTCATCGACCAGCGGCAGGTCGGGAGGAGAAGGCGGCTTGTAGCTGCCGCTCTTCGGCGGTGCGAAGTCCAAGGCGCCGACGCCGCCGATCATCTGCTCGAAGGCGGAGACCATCGATCCGCCGGGCGTGCCGAAGGAGACCGGCTGCTTCCGCGCCGCGGCGACCTGCTCCTCCACCGTCGCGTCGATCACCGTGCAGGGGACGCCGAACTCGCCTTCGAGCTTGGTGTCCTGCACCGGTGCGGTGCCCGGCGTCACCGCCACGACGATCGCGGGAACGGGCTTGCCTTCGGGTGGATATTTGTAGCCGGGCCGCACCGTCACGACGCCGGCCGTCTCGGACAATTGCGCGCGAGCCGCATCGATTGCCTTCATGATCGGCGCGAAGGCCGCCTTCACCGCGGCTGATACTTGCGGGATATCTGACTCATTCATGGACGTTCTCCCAATGACAGGCTACGAATCAATTGTTCCGACTTCTATTCGAACTTGGCCCACCGCCGTGTGACGGTCAGGTGAGAATGTCGTTGCGGATACGGACCGCGGGATCGCCGAGCAGCACGTAGTTCTGCGCGTCGTTGCGCTCGAGCCAGGAGCCGACCAGGTCGCGGTCGGCGAGGCGGTCGCCGGCGGATGCGGTCGGCGACGTGGCGCTCAGCAGGATGGCCGAGAGGTCGGCATAGCGGGCGCCGAACCGGGTGCACATCACATGTCCGATCGGCTTGCCGCTCAGCATCTCGCCGAGGCTGCCTTCGAACGTGCCGATCTGCGGCGTGGAGACGCTGGGCGACTGCATCGAGAAGCCCCAGGCACGGTCGATGTGGCCGATCACCGCGAGCGCCGAGCCCTTGGGATGCGCCAGCAGCCGACGCGGCAAGGCGGCGATGAACGGTTCCGGCGCCAGCGCCGGCGCGTCGGCGGCCTGCGACAGGTCCTTGAGGAACTGGTCCTTGTCCGGCGTGCCGGCGCCGAAGCAGGCGAACAGGAACGCCACCATGCCGCTGACATTGGCGTCGTCGGCAATGTCGGCGGCGGTCAAATAATGCTCCGGCTTGACGTCGCCGAAGCCCGGCCAGTCCTGGCACAACAGCGCGCCCTGTCCGGCCGCCTGCTCGGCCTGTCCCGCATTGAACTGCATGCCGTGGGAAGCGGTGAACAGCAGCGCCGGCGGCCTGGCTGCGTGCAGCGTGGCGAGCAGGTTCGCCTTGGTGGCGTTCTTGGCGAGAAACAGCTCCTGGTCGACCGAGGCGAGCTTGTTGATCGGGTCGACGCCGTCATCGGCGATGCCGTTGATCAGGGGATCGAGCAGGAAGGTCGAGGAGAGCCGGGTGGCGCCGTCGCCGAGATGGCGCGTGCCCCAATAGGAGATCTTCTTCGCGTTGGGGACCGACCTTCCGCCTTCATAGGCGATCGTCGAGCGGGCATATTGCTCGTAGTCGCCGGCCGCGTCGAAGGCGAGGCGGCCGACGGCATATTCGACGCCGAGCAGATACTGGAATTCATAGGGGATCTGCTCGGGCGAACCGACCAGCAGCAGGTAATAGGGAACTTTGCGCGGCAGCAGCGTGCCGGGTGACACGCCGTTGCGGGCCAGCCATTGGCGCACCTGCTCGCCCGGCCGGTAGTCGAGCTCCTTGACGAGCGTGCCACCCTGCTTGCCGCGGAGGTCCATCAAGGGTTTCAGCGCGTCGCGGATCGGCTGGGCCGTGTCGGCGGGGAAGATGATGCCCCATCCGACGTCCTTCACGCTTTCGGTCTTGCCGGGCGGCAGGGCGAAGCGGGTCGCCTCTTTCCGCGTGTCGGAGAAGGTATCGGCGCCATGATTTTTCGACACCTGGCTTGCGATGTCGTCGATCGAGCGCGGCGGAACCGCGTATTGGCCGGTATTGGCGTTGATGCCGTTGACATAGACGAGGTTCGGGTCGTCGTCGGCGGGAGTGCTGGTGCTCATGATGGAGACCTTGGTTGCGGGTTTTGCCGGCGCCGGCGCCGCTGATGGCGCCGGGCCTGCGGGTGCGATGCTGGGCGCGGCCGCGACCGCGGTGACCGCGACCGATTGCGGATTCGCCACCGCGACCAGGCGGTCGTCGACATGTCCGTAGTGCTGATACGCGCCCCAGCTCGAGGAGGCGGGGTCGCTCTCCTGGGCCTTGCGACGCGCCGTCCGCAGCGCCCTGCCGATGGTCGAATCCAGCGGGTCGAGGGCGAGGCCGCTGCCATCCGGATCGGTCAGTCCCAGCAGGCCGGCATAGAACCACTTCGCGCAGGTCACGGCGCAGTCGTCGTCGACCTCCCAGCCGGCCCCGATATAGTTGGGAATGCCGCGGCCGAAGAAGGCCTGGGCGAGGCCCGTCATGTGCCCGCGCTGCGTCTGGCGGTTGTCGCCGGTCACCGCCGAGTAGCAGGCATTGGCGAACACCAGCCGCGGCACCTGGCGGACGCGGAAGATCTCCTTCGCGGACAGCACGCAATCGGCGGCGAACACCCAGCCGGTCTGCCCCGTCTTCGGGTCGCAAAAGCCGTGGCCGGCGTAGTGCACGAGGTCGTACTGCTTCCTGACCAGCAGCTTCGCGAGCTCGAGCGAATCGCAGCTCCTGGCGCATTTGACGACGCCGTGCTTGCGCGCCTGATCGAGCTCCGGGATGGCGCCTTCGTCCTTCGAGCCCATCCGCAGCGTGACCTCGATCTCATATTGATCGCCCCAGACGTCCTGCGCCTTCTGCAGCACCTCGACGACGGCCTTGCCTTCCCGGCGCGCCCCGGGCAGCCGCAGCGGCCCCGCCGCGGGGTCGGCAATGACCAGGGCTTTCAGCTTGCCGTTCAGCGCCGGCGGCGACGTCGGCGGCGGCGCCAGCACCGTGCGAAACTGGCGCGAGATCGCGACATTGGTGCCGAGGAACAGCGGCTCGCCGGCGAATTTCTCGTAGCCCGCCATCTCCCACGGATACAGGGCGGTGGTGTTGTCGACCTCGAGGGTGACGCTCGCCGGCCCCTCGATCAGCTTGCGGAAATCCTCGGGGATCACCAGCGTGGTGAAGAAATCGCCCTGCTCCTGGCGCTCCTCCGCCGCCTGCGCCAGGCGTTGAGCCGGCGTGAGATCCTCACGCGAGGCCTGTTCGCACACATTCGTCATCTCGTCGGCCAGATCGCGCAACAGATGCGCATTGACCTCCTGCTCCCGCTGCGGGACCACGGCGACGTCAGACAGGGCCGAGAACTGGAACACGTCGGTCGGAAACTGGTCGATCGCCTTGGTCGGCTTCTTGCGTTTCGCCGGCTCCGCGGATTTGGCGCGGGCGAGGCTCACGGCCGCCGATTGGCTCTGGGTCACGCGCAGGTAGGTGATGGGGGGCGCCGGCTCGATGTCGGCGCGGGTCGATTCGAGGATCGGGTCGGGGTCGACGACGATGTCTTCGTCATCGAGATGCAGCGTGATGTTCGGCAGCACGCCGATCTCGCCGAGCGCCGCCCTGATGCGGTCGAGCTTCTGCTTGTCCTCGTGCGCGAGCTTGACCGTGAGCGGTGCCTGCACCACGGCCTGGAAGGCCTCCCTGGCTTCCGTCACGCTGTCGGCGATGGCGCAGGCGCGCTCGTAGCCGTCGCAGATGCCCTGCACCAGGCCGCGCACCGCATCACCGATCGGAAGCTCGTTGCGCCGCGTGCCGAGCAGCGGCGTCGCGAATTCACCGGCGCCGATCGCCTTGATGGTGACGATGATGTTGGAGAAGATGAAGCGGACGCCGTCCTGCGCGAAGCGGCCCGGCTCGCCCATGCCGGCCAGCAGCAGCGTCCTGGCCTTGAGCTTGTCGGCCTTGTGGAAATCGGCGAGGTTGATCGGCATCAGCTGGCCGAGCGCTGAGCCGATGATGCCGAGGTCGACGGCCCGCGTCAGCCATGAATCCAGCACGTGGTCGAACACCTTGGTCGGGCCGGCGAAGGCGAGGCCGTCATAGCGCGCGCCGACCGCGACCTCCGTCGTGACGTTGGTCAGGCCGCCGTGAACGAGCTTGATCCGGACCTCGAGCGGCGGCGCTGCCGCCGCCTTGATGGAGATGTCCGCCGCGTCTGCCCCGGCGCTCCGGCTTATCTTGCTCTCCAGCACGTCCGCTCTCGCAATTGGAATGCGACATCGCCGCCGTCAGGCGACAGGTGGCGCGGGGATTACATCTTCAAAAATAGACGATGATGCTGTCACAACCGAAGGTTAAGTCAACGGGCGCGCGGCACGCCGCGCCACGGCATTCTGTCACGCCATTCTGTCACGCCATGGCCATCGGTATTGTGAAGCCGCTCACACCGCCGAAGCAGCTTTCGGCGCAGCCGTCAATTCTTCATTCCCGCCTCGGCGCCGCCACCGACGAGGCGGGAATGTTGCAGTCGGTTCGCGGAACTGGAATAATTCAGGCACTGCATTGAGACAGGCCTTGGTCGATGAAGCGACGGCGACGCATCGATTGGCTTGGCGTTGCCTGCACTATTATTATCGTTGTCGGCTGCGCCGCCACCCTTCCCCTCGAGAACTACGGCTTGATCAGGATCTTCGCCGTGATCTTCCCCGTCGTGTTCGGCGCCTATGCCTATTGGGCCTGGCGCGAGAGCCGGTGAGGACGAGCGATTCCTTGCAACCTGTCGCTCCCAAGCGCTCCGACCTCATCCTTCGAGACGCATCGCTCGCGCGATGCTCCTCAGGATGAGGTCGGAGGACGCTGATATGATTCGAATTTCAAGATCGCTCGTCTATGGTTTGGGCGTCGCTGCCTCGACCCGGTCCGTCACGTCGAGAATGAGACTCGCGATCAGGCGCGAGCGATCGACCACGCCCTGAAACTGCCCATTTGGTTTGATGACAGGCAGCCAATCGGTGTTCTTGGTCTCCATCTGCTCCAGCACCTCGCGCTTGTTGGCATCGGATTTGACCGCCCCGCTTGCCGGCACGAAACCCGCCAGCTTGGCAAGCTGCTGCTGATCGTCAGGTGAACCTCGATTGACCAACGCCGTCAGGCTCGCGAACGTCTGCCCGCCTCCCGGGCTTTCCAGCAGCGCGAGGAGCTTCTTGGCCTCCATCATCCCGAAGAATTTCCTGTCCGTATTGAGAAACACCACGAAACGGAGGAACGGGTATTTGGACAGCGTCTGCAGGTACTGCTGAATCGCGTTCGGATCATAGCTCCCGGCGCCCAGCACGAATTCGAGCGCCTGGACCTGGCGCCGGACGAAGTCGGGTATTTCGCTGGTGCCGCCCTTGAGCGCCTCTTCGAGCGGCGCAACGGGAAGCGGCGTGACCTGCGGATTGACCGGCTGCTTCGCGGCCGACACGATGGCCTTCTCCACCGTGATGCCGCCGTTGCCGACGATCAGCTTGTCGATTCCCCCGACCAGGAACAGCGTCAACCCCGCGGCGATGACGGCGATGAGGGCGTCCGGCAGCGTGACCTGAACCTTTTCGGCACTCAGGCTCCGCAGCGCGACCGCGCCGACGAGCACGGCGACGGCAACGATGGCGGTTGCGGTTTCTTTCCAGGTCCACATGTTGGCCGTCGCTTACAGCATCGGTGGCACCGAGCCAACCATGGGCAGGGCGGGGCGATTGTGAATTCGTTCACATGCCCAGGGGTTTTTCAAACGAGGAGCTTCGGACAAGGCGGGCGTCTCGAAGGATGGCTGCGAAACAACGAAGCACTCTCGATCATGGCTCATCGACGGCAATTGCCCGAGCCTTCGCGACAGAAAGCCCCGGCGCCGGAGCGCAGGGGCTGCTTGTTCGGCAAGCAGGATCGTCCGGCGTCAACCACCGACGTCCGAGTTGATGACGTCGCCGAAGCGCTCCCAGGTCTCGCCCTTGAACCGCATGAGCTGCATTTGCGAGATCGGGGCGAAATCCGTCGGGCTGGTGTTGATCTTCACGCCCGGCAAAAGTCCGCGGACCGCGAAATCGTGCAGGCTTGCCGCCTGCTTCATGACGTTCGCGCGGGTCAGATCGTCCCCGCACTGCTTCAGCACCTGAACCATGGTCTGCGCGACGGCATAGCCATAGATCACGTTCGCATCGATGCGGTTGGCTTCGGAATAATACTTGTCCAGGAACGCATTCCAGGCCTTGATATCCGCATCATCCTTCCATTGGGCGTCGGTCGGGTCCTTGAGGTAGGCCGAGGAGATGACGCCCTGCGCGTTTTCGATACCGGCCGGCTTGATCGCGGCGCTGATCGAGGAACTGACGTTGTTGAGGAAATGGGTCGGCTTCCATTCGATCTCGGCGGCCTTCCTGATCGCCTGGGCCGCGAACTTCGGAATCGCCACGTCGAAGAATACGTCGGCGCCGGAGGCCTTCAGCTTGATGATGTGCGAATCGATGGTCGGCTCCGTGGTCTCGTAGCTGTCCTCCGCGACGATCATCGAAGCGGCCTTGGCGCCCAGGCCGTCCTTGAGGCCCTTCAGGTAGTCCTTGCCGTAATCGTCGTTCTGGTAGAGCACGGCGATCCTGGCATTGGGCATGTTCTCGAGGATATACCTCGCATAGATACGACCTTCGCTTTGATAGTTGGGCTGAAAGCCCATGGTCCAGGGGAATGCGCTCGGGTCGTTCCACTTGGTGGCCCCGGTGGCGACGAACAATTGCGGCACCTTTTTCTCGTTCATGTATTTGTGGATCGCCGAATTCGGCGGGGTCCCCAGCGAGTTGAAGATGAGCAGGACCTCATCGCTCTCGACGAGCTTGCGCGCCTGCTCCACGGTCTTCGGCGGGCTGTAGCCGTCATCGTAGGAGATGAAGTTGATCTTGCGGCCATTGATGCCGCCCTCGGCATTGATCTTGGCGAAGTAGGCCGCCTCGGTCCTGCCGATGACGCTGTAGGACGACGCCGGCCCGCTATAGGCCATGATGTTGCCGATCTTGATCTCGGTATCGGTGGCGCCGATGTCGTATTTCTTCTGCGCGAGCGCAGCGTTCGACGTTGCAGCAGCAATCAGGAAGGCAGCCGAGAAGGCCGCCAACCGCACATGAAGAGCGGGCATTCTGATCTCCCTGGACTGGTTGAATGTGTCGATTGTCTTGATCGGAGCGTCTTGTGCGCCCCTCCGACGCATTCAATACCCGCAGCGTGATCCGGACAACAAGGGATCGCAGGGGGCGTCATTTAGTCTAGTTCGCGCCGGTAAGCCGATAGGTCGAGTGCCCATGACTACGGTGACCACCGTCACCGTAACTCCACCAGCACACAGCACGTCATTCCGATCTGAACAGCTGCAGCTAGTCCTCTACGAACGAAATAGCCCATATGTGGCGACTTTCCCTGGCCTCCGGTCAGCGCTTCAATGGAACACGCCCGCCGCTCCTCGCTAGCCGATCTGCCTAAATGCGGCTAAGATGCGCAAATGTTGAAAGACAAAAAAATCACGGTATTGACTTTCAGCGGCCCGCGGTTCGAAGACCATGGGCTTGATGTCGACGTGTTGCCGGAAATCAGCGCCTACAAGCGGCTGCTCCAAGAAACAGCGAAGACGCTATGGAAGCGAAAACATCCGACCCGGGAGCGCCTCCCCAAGAACTTTGACGCTGAGATTTCCTTGAAGTTCTTCAAAATCGAAGCCGGCTCCACAGGTGTACCGCTAGTCCGCGTCGCACCCAGCCGCACTGCGCCGGAGCTGCCATTTGAGGACGAACTCGACGAAGCCGCACGTTTACTCGAACATTCTATCGAACTCGCCGCGACCTCCGATACGCCGCCGAGGGATTTGCCCCGTAACGTGATTCCTCTGTTTCGAGATTTCGGCAAGATGCTGCGGCCCGACGAGTTCATTGCCGTCTCGGCCGGCCCCGCGCGGAAACAAGGCGCTCGATATGATAACCTGGTAAAGACCCGCATTCTATCCTGGGAAAGCATCCTTTACCGCGACAGCGTTGACTTGCAGGGCGAGGTTCGCGGCACAGATTTGGATGGGCTCAGGTTCACGCTTCGGCTGCCAGATAGCCGCAAGGTTCCCGGTCGCTTTCGAGCAGAACAGGAGGCGATCGTCCTTGAGGCATTGGGTGAGCATACAAGCCGGCGACTGAGAGTGATCGGTCAGGGGGAATACTCGACGGAAGACGGCTCGCTTCAACAGATCAGCAACGTTGATCGCGTCGAAATCGTCGAGCCCGGGCCTGCTGTGACTCATCAAGTTCCCATCTGGCAGCGTCTCGCCGCGATCGGCGCGGCTGTGCCCGAAGAAGCCTGGGCTGATATTCCTGCCGACCTTGCAACAAACGTGGATCTGCACCTTTATCGACACAAGGACGGCTCCGATTGAAGCGGATTGTCTTCGCTGACACGGGGTATTGGGTCGCACTTATCCATCCACGCGACAGCCTCCATGATGTCGCAACGGCCGTATCGCAAGAGCTGGGTGAGTTTTCGATCGTCACGTCGGACATGGTACTGGCGGAAGTGCTGAACATGTTTTCCGGAAAGGGTCAGTTGCGTGGCTTGGCCGCGCAGACTGTGAATGAAATAACTGGTGACGCTACGATTCAGGTTGTGCCTCAGACTCGGCAACTATTTCAGGATGCCCTAAGGCTCTATCAAGATCGTGGCGATAAGGACTGGAGCCTCACGGACTGTGCTTCATTTGTCATCATGCAACGGCTCAAACTCACGGAAGCACTAACCGACGATCAACACTACATACAGATGGGGTTTACGGCGCTTTTGAAGGCGTGAAGTCGAGAAGATGAAGGAACAGCGGTGCACGTTGTTGATGCGCGCGCCGCCCAGATACCGACGAGGTGCTTCCTTATCGCGAGCATGAATGTGCCGGATGACAAAGGCGTAAGCCGCTCAACAATGGCGCCGCTGATGGTTACAGCAACAGTGCTTTTTTAACTGCTCACCTAGCCGATCTCTCGTTATGCGAGCTTCTAACCGGACGAGCCACGCGCGTGCGATTCGTGCGCAGGACTGCCCGGGTCGCGTCAATCCATCGCAAGCATCTTCTGATTTTCATAAAAACCCTTGACGCCGACCCCAAATCAGTGGCATTATGCGCCCGTCCTGCCGCCACAAGAGGGGCGGCTCGCGATCGTCACGGACGTGGGCGGCGGGATGCGATGGACGCGTTGGCGCGCGAGACGAGCGCGCTC
>NZ_JAFAVV010000721.1 GCF_019242285.1 Bradyrhizobium sp. | reverse complement strand
AACCTCGGCCCGCGGCGTCGGTCGCGCGCCCAATGCGCGAGCATGAAACTCGGCAAGCCAGAGTCCACGATCGAGGTGCAGTGCGCGCCGCCGTCGCTCAAGCCGAGCAGGCAAGCTGGATCACTGAGCATTTCGCGGATCGGCTCGTGGTCGCCCGCCACGTAATTCACGACCGGGAAGTACAGGTACTGATTCTCCTCGATGATGTAGTCATAGGCCACTTCGTCTGCAGTGCGCCCCGTGCGCGTCGCGATTGCCGCGACGCTCAGTTCCGGGCCCGGCTCGTAGTCCGGCGGGTCACCCATGGTGAAGAACTTGTCCCACCGCTTGGTAATGAGTTGGCGGAACTGGGCGAGCTTCGCCACCTCGGCGTCGGAAGGTTTTTCGGCGAGGATTTTCCGCCGCAGCTCTGGATCGCGCAGCCGCTTGCGCTGCTTCTCGATCGGGAGGGCTTCGAGCTGCTTGTAGCTCGGGCGCACGGTGAACGGATTGAGCGCGGTGCCGATGCCCATCATCACGCCGATCGGACGGCCGGCGATCTGTGCGGTGAGCGGCAATCCGTCGGCGCGCGCCGCATGCACCGCCTTCATCAGGCGCCGCCAGCGCTCCGGGTCCTCGAAGCGGTCGGTGAGCAGGAACCAGACCGGACGGCCGGTTTCCTTGGCCTGCTTGCGCATCCAGCGCAGCTCATAGTCCTCGTCGTCGAAGTCGCTGTTCATGCCGAACGTGCCGACGCCCAGCTCGCCGAGCGCCGAGCCGATCCCGAGCAGCTCGAGGTCGTCGGCATCACGCGAAGGCACCAGTTCCCCGTCGGGAGTCTTGTGCGAATCCGTCCGCGACGTGGTGAAGCCGAAGGCGCCGGCACGCAGTGCCTCGAGGGTGAGCTGCCGCATCTGCGCGATGTCGTCCGCCGTCGCCTTTTCGCGGCGGATGGCGCGATCCCCCATCACATAGACCCGCATCGGCAGATGCGCGGCCTGCGCCCCGATGTCGATGACGCGCTCGCGGCGCTCCAGCGCATCCATGAAATCGGGGAAGGTCTCCCACTCCCAGGTCAGTCCCGCGGCGAGCACCGGGTTCGGAATTTCCTCCACCCCTTCCATCAGATCCATCAGGGCCTGGCGATGATGCTTCTTCACCGGCGCGAAACCCACGCCGCAATTTCCGAACAGGACGGTGGTCACGCCATGCCAGCACGACGGCGCAAGCAGCGGATCCCACATCGCCTGGCCGTCGTAATGCGTGTGCACGTCGACCCAGCCGGGCGTGACCATCAGCCCCGTGGCATTGATCTCGCGACGGGCAGGTCCCTGCTTGTCGCCGACGGCGGCGATCCGGCCGTCCGCAATCGCAACGTCGCCGCTGAAGGCGGCCTTGCCGGTGCCGTCCACGATCGTGCCGCCACGAATAACGATGTCGTGCATGTTCAACCTCCCGTATCGCGTCGCGCCGTCGAGGGCAAGACTATGCAGCTTTCCCCAACGGGAGAAGTCGGACGGCCGCCGCAGCGCCCTGACGAGGCTGCATGCCCGAGGGAAGCCAGACCGGAAGCCTTGCTCCTTCGGCGCTAAAGCCGCCGCAGCGCCACCCTCTCGATGACGTGATCGGCGCCCTTGGTGAGGATCAGCGTCGCGCGCGGCCGCGTCGGCAGGATGTTTTCCTCGAGATTGGCGAGATTGGTGCGCTCCCAGATCGCCAGCGCAGTGGCGACCGCCTCCTCGTCCGACAGCAGCGCATAACGGTGGAAGTGAGATCTCGGATCGTGGAACGCGGTGTCGCGAAAGGTCAGGAAGCGCTGCACGTACCAGGCGCGCAGCACCGACACGTCCGCGTCGATATAGATGGAGAAGTCGAAAAAGTCGGAGACGACGGGCACGGCCTTGCCGTGGCGCGGCAACGGCGCGGTCTGCAGGACGTTGATGCCCTCGACGATCAGGATGTCGGGCTGGTCGACCTCCTGCCACTGGTCCGGAACGATGTCGTAGGTCTGATGCGAATAGACCGGCGCCCGCACCCGGCTTCGCCCGGCCTTGACGTCGCTCAGGAACGACAACAACCGCGGCCGGTCGTAGCTTTCCGGAAATCCCTTCTTCTGCATCAGCCCGTCGCGTTCCAGCACCGCCTTGGGATGGAGAAAGCCATCGGTCGTCACCAGGTCGACCTTGGGCCGTGGCGACCATCGTGCGAGCAGCGCCTGCAGGACGCGCGCGCTGGTCGATTTGCCGACCGCGGCCGAGCCGGCGATGCCGATGATGTAGGGGACTTTGCGGTCGCGGATGCCGAGAAACTGACGTTGCGCATAATAGAGCCGCTGCGCCGCATCGACATGGATCGACAACAGGCGCGACAGCGGCAGGTAGATCTCCTCGACCTCCTTGATGTCGAGGCGGTCGTGCACCGAGCGCAGGTGCGAGAACTCGCCGGGCTCGAGCGTCATCGGGGTGTCGTCGCGCAAGGCGGCCCACTGCGCACGCGAAAATATCCGGTAGGGATTGTATCTCTGGTCGGGAGCGCGGATATCCATGTCGGCGCCTCTCACATTCACGCTGTGTGCCGGAAATTCACCCTCAGCGAGTGGACCGGCCATGATGCGATCGAGGAGCTTATCGGCCGAGATGATGCTTGTCAGCCTCGATCGCTCGCCCGGCGGGAACATTTTCCAACGCCCGATGTTATCTCAGGTTTTGGTCTGAAAGGACGTATGCCGCGGGCATGGCGCAGGTTGCACAATCCGCTATAGTCGATCCCCTCTGCGAGCATTTTTTCTTCGTGGAAAGTTGAGCATGAACATCCAGGAACGGCCCGTAACGCAGGCCGGCGGATCCCTCGATCCGTTCGCCGCCAACGAGCGGTTCGCGGCGATCTTCGAACATGTCGGCACCGGCCTCGTGCAGGTCGACGAGGCCGGCCGCATGTTGCGGGTCAATCAGGAGCTCTGCAGCCTGACGGGCTATGCCGCCTCCGAGCTGGAAGGCAGGACGATCTTCCAGGATACCTTCGCGGAAGACGCGTCGGCGGACAGCGAACAATTTCGCCGTCAGGTCGCGGGCGAGATCGAGCGCTACACGGTCGAGAAGCGGATCTTCCGGAAGGGGGGCGGATACATCTGGGCTTCCGTGACGTCCGTCGCCGCGCGCGACGCCCAGGGCAAATTCCTCTACGCCATCCGCGTGCAGCACGACATCACCGACCGCAAGAGCGCCGAGCAAGCGCTGGCGGGGCGCATGGAGGAACAGGCCGCACTCTTTGCATTCTCGGAGCGGCTGCAGCATTGCGTCACGCGCCAGCAGGTCTTCGAGGCGGCCCTCGATGCGATCACGCGCGCGCTCGGCTGCGAACGCGCCTCCGTCCTGCTGTTCGATCCGGACGGCGTGATGCGCTTCGTCGCCTGGCGCGGCCTGTCCGACGCCTATCGACGCGCCGTCGAGGGGCATTCGCCCTGGAGGAGAGATGAAGTCAACCCGCAGCCCGTGTACATGGACGACGTCAGCGGCTCCGACCTGCCTCCTGCGCTGCAAGAGACGCTCGCACGCGAAGGCATCGCTGCGGCCGCCTTCCTCCCGGTGCCGGGAGACAGGCAGCTTGCCGGCAAATTCATGACCTATTACGGCACGCCGCATCGTTTCACGGAGTCGGAGATCGAGGTGGCGCTCACGCTGGCGCGCCTGCTCGGCTTCAGCCTGGGGCGGATCGCCGGCGAAGAGGTCAGCAAGTCCGCCGAACGCGACGCCCGCCATCTCGCGGCCATCGTGGAGTCCTCCGACGACGCCATCATCAGCAAGGATCTGAACGGCGTCATCCAGACCTGGAATGCCGGCGCCGAGCGATTGTTCGGCTACCGCCCCGAGGAAGCCATCGGACAATCGATCACCATGCTGATCCCGCCGGAGCGCTGGGACGAGGAGCCCGGCATTCTGGCGCGGATCAGGTCGGGCGAGCGCATCCACCACTACGAAACCGTGCGGCAGCGGAAGGACGGCGGGCTGATCGACATCTCGCTCACGGTCTCGCCGATGCGCGACCGCAACGGACGCATCGTCGGCGCGTCGAAGATTGCCCGGGACATCACCGAGCGCAAGGAAGCCGAGCTGAAGCTGAAGGAGAACGAGCAGCGGCTGCAGCAATTGCTCGCCGCGCTGCCGGCGGCGATCTACACGATCGATGCCGACGGCCGTCTCACCTATTTCAATCCCGCGGCGGTCGAGCTTGCCGGGCGCATCCCCGTCCTCGGCAAGGACAAATGGACCATCACGGAACGCCTGTACAATCCGGACGGCTCGGTGCTGCCGATCGAGCAGACCCCCATCGTCGTGTCGATGCGGGAGGGAAAGCCCGTGCGCGGCGCCGAGGTGGTCGCGGAAAGGCCGGATGGCACGCGCGTCCCGTTCATCCCCTTCCCCACGCCGCTGCGCAATGCATCGGGGGAAATCACCGGGGCGATCAACATGCTGGTCGACATCAGCGAGCGGAAGGCGGCCGAGACGCAGCAACGGCTGTTGCTCAACGAATTGAACCATCGCACCAAGAACAACATGCAGGTGCTGCAATCGCTGCTGTTCAGGGCCGCCAGGAACGCCGCGAGCGACGAAGCGCGCCGCGTCCTCGACGAGGCGACCAGCCGGGTTTCCGCCATGGCCGCGGCGCAGCGGGTGCTGTATGGCCGGACCGATGCCACCCGTTTCGCCGTCGACGAATTCCTGCATTCGGTGTGCGAGACGCTGCGCCAGACCCTGCCCCGCGGCATCAGGGTCGTTTGCGAGGAGGCAACCGGCGTGCTGTCCAATGATGCGGCCATGCCGCTTTCGCTGATATTGAACGAGCTGGTGACCAATGCGGCCAAGCATGGCGTCAAGGATCCGGCGACGGAGACCATCCGCGTCGGCCTGAAGGCAGGTGAAGGCAGGTTCGAGCTCTATGTCGAGGACGATGGGCCGGGCTTCGACCTCGATGCCGTGCGCAACACGTCGTCCGGATTGCGCCTCGTCCGTGGCCTTGCCCGTCAACTTCAAGCGACATTCGAGGTGACCCGGATGCCTTCTCGTGCCCGACTGACGTCTTCCTCATGATCGAACGCCCCATGGACCAATTGGATCAATGTTTCGCGCCGCCGCCGCGCGGCCCCCGCGACCCGATGTCTCCGGCCGAGCGTGGAAGCCTGTCGGAGGGCCCCGGCGCGGCCGCAAAGGTGCTCATCGTCGAGGACGATTTTCTGATCGCCCTGCAGACCGAGAGCGCCCTCGAAGAGGCCGGCCTTCAGGTCGTCGGTGTGGCCACCTCGGCGGACGAGGCCGTCGCGCTTGCCGGGAAGTATCGTCCCGCGATCGCGATCATGGATGTGCGCCTGGTCGGACCACGCGACGGCATCGATGCGGCGGGCGAGCTGTTCCGCGAATTCGGCTTGCGTTGCGTCTTCGCCAGCGCCCATGACGACGCGGCGACGCGCGCACGCGCACAGGCGTTCGCACCGCTGGGCTGGCTGGCGAAGCCCTACACCATGGCGTCACTGGTGGCGATGGTGCGCGAAGCGCTGTCGCGATCGGCGCAGTGACGGGGCCAGTCGAAAAAGCCATCTCCTTCGCTGCCGTCGCGCGGCAACTTATTTTCCGACGGGGGCGCCGGACGCTCGGCCGGTTCTTCCGCCTGCCGGTTTCATTGACATCCTGATTTCGTCGCGCCACGTTCGTCGCTGGCGCAAGAATTGCAACAACGGATGCGTTGCGAGCGAGGGATTTTGCCATGAAACGGCGCATATTACTCCGGACCGTTCCGCTGATGAAAATAGCGGCAGCACTTGTTTTCTGCATGCTCGCGGCGCCCTTGGCCAAGGCCGCCGATCCCATCCTGCTCGGCGTCAGCGGGCCGCTCACCGGCCCCAACGCGCAATATGGTGCGCAATGGAAGATGGGTTTTGATCTCGCGCTCGATCAGATCAACGGCGCCGGCGGTATCAACGGGCGCCCGCTGCAATATGTTTTCGAGGACAGCCAGAGCGATCCACGCCAGAGCGTCACGATTGCCCAGAAGTTCGTCAACGATCCCGCGATCGTCGCCGAACTCGGCGATTTCTCCAGCCCGGCCTCGATGGCGGCATCCCCGATCTACCAGCGCGCGGGCCTCGTGCAGTTCGGCTTCACCAACTCGCACCCCGACTTCACCAAGGGCGGCGACTACATGTGGTCGACCACCGTCAATCAGTCCGATGAGCAGCCGGCGCTCGCCCACTTCGCCGTGAAGCAGATCGGGATGAAACGCCTCGCGGTGATCCATCTCAACACGGACTGGGGCCGGATCAGCAAGGACATCTTCGTCAAGGCCGCCAAGGAGGACGGCGCCGAGGTGGTGGCCACCGAAGGCTTCCTGCCGGACGAGAAGGACTACCGCTCGACGCTGGTGCGCGTCCGTGACGCCAAGCCGGACGGCATCATCATCATCGCCTATTACGCCGACGGCGCGCTGATCGCGCGCCAGTTGCGGTCCGCCGGCATCAAGCTGCCGGTGGCCGCGGTCTCCTCGGTTTACTCGCCGAAATTCCTGGAGCTCGGCGGCGATGCCGTGGAAGGCATCTACACCAAGGCGAACTTCTTCCCCGACGATCCGCGACCAGAAGTGCAGGCCTTCGTCAAGATCTACCAGGCCAAATACGGCAAGGACCCCGATACGTTTTCGGCCGTCGCCTACGACACGGTGATCCTGATGTCCGAGGTCATCAAGCAATACGGCACCGACCGCAAGGCGATCCGCGACGGGCTCGCCAGCATCAAGGATGTGCCCAACGTGATCTATGGCAAGGTCACCTTCGATCCGCAGACGCGGCGCGTGCTGGGCGCGAAGACGATCAATCTCGTCGTCAAGAACGGCAAGTTTACGCTGTGGGACGGCACCAAGCCGGTCGTTAACTGACGACCGGCGCGCTGAAGGACATCCGTGAGCTCCTGGTTCGAC
Organism: Bradyrhizobium sp.; assembly: GCF_019242285.1. Lineage (GTDB taxonomy): Bacteria > Pseudomonadota > Alphaproteobacteria > Rhizobiales > Xanthobacteraceae > Bradyrhizobium. The sequence goes on along the minus strand of NZ_JAFAVV010000721.1, from coordinate 854 downwards.
TACACGATCAACGGCCTCGTCGTCGGCAACATCTACGCGCTGCTGGCGGTCGGGCTCGCCCTGATCTTCGGCGTCTCGCATCTGATCAACTTCGCCCATGGCTCGGTCTACACGGTCGGCGCCTATGTCGGATGGGTCTGCATCACCTATCTGAACACGCCGCTGCCGGTCACGATGGCGATCGTGCTGGCGACCTGCGGCCTGCTCGGCATACTGATCGAGCGGATCGGCCTGCGGCCGCTGCAGGGCCGCGCCCGCATCGCGCCGCTGCTCGCCACCATCGGCATCAGCCTCGTCCTCGACCAGGTCGTCCAGCTCGTGTTCTCGGCGCAGCCGCGCGCGCTGCCGAGCCAGGTGCCGGACTGGCGCTTCGAGATCGGTGGCGGCACGATCGGCGCGCTCGACCTGCTGATCGCGGGAATCGGGTTGGCAAGTGCGGCCGTGCTGTTCGGTTTCCTGCGCTTCACCAGGCTCGGCTGGGCCGTTCGCGCCACCGCGCAGGATCGCGAAGCGGCCCAGCAGATGGGCGTCGACGTCGACACCGTGGACCGCACGGTGTTCGCGATCGCCTCCGCGCTCGGCGGATTGAGCGGGCTCCTGGTCGGCATGTACTACAACAATATCAGCCCGGCCATGAGCTTTCAGGCGACCCTGAAGGGCGTGGTGGCCCAGGTCATCGGCGGCGTCGGCAATGTGCCCGGCGCGATCTTCGGCAGCGTCTTCCTCGGGCTGGTCGAGAGCTACGGCATCGCGCTGTTCGGCACCAGCTACCGCAACCTGTTCGCCTTCGTCATTCTGATCCTGGTCCTGATCTTCTGGCCGAACGGCCTGTTCGGCCGCCGCCGCGCGCTTCC
>NZ_JAFAVV010000708.1 GCF_019242285.1 Bradyrhizobium sp. | reverse complement strand
CGACTATCTGCAACGCATGCAAGAGCGTTCGCCGGTCCGGTCCGCGATCGATCACGAGATGCAGTTGCGCAAGGTGATGGCGCGCCAGGTTCAGAATCCGTAGGTGGGCAGAGCCATATCTGCCCCTAGGCTCGGCAGGCTAAGGCGGGAACGCCAACTGATTTGCCCGACGCACTGATTTACCGAATTCGTGTCAAGCCTCGGCTCGAAAGATATTTCGCTTTTACAGAAACTGGAATCGGCCTATATAGGCCATGTCCCGCCTCCACCTGGAGGGGCGTATCGCGATCGTCACGGACGTGGGAGGCGGGATGCGGTGGACGCGAGGTGCTGCGAGGCGAGCAGCATCGAGCGGACGGCGAAATCGTGTGGTCCTGGCGCCGCGACGCTGGCGCTAAGCTTGCAGATCGACGATCAGCAGGCGACGGGGGCAAGAAAGCCCGCTCCCCGGGGAGATCACGTATAAGCGTTAACACCATCGCGCAGGGAATGCCGGTGATCTCGGCTGAACCTGTGGTTCCTACCCCGTGCTTTTTGTTGCACGGGGGCCATGGGTGCGGCTGAAGCACTCGGCATTCCCTGCGCCCTCCGCTTCTTCGAGGGTGATCGACTGGAGCAACTCGGGCATTTCATGCCGCGGGAATGCGCAGTCACGTCCCTCTCCGTTGTCATGCCCGCGCATGCGGGCATCCAGCATTCCAGAGACATCTCGATTCAAGCACCGACGTCTCTGGAATGCTGGGTCGCCCGATCAAGTCGGGCGACGACATCAAGTAGCTGTTTGAGATGTAAATCCGAATTGAGATCGCAGCCGGCACACGGCAGCCCAGCCTCACTGCACCGCCATCCCGATCCGCTCGGTCCGCACCGCGCCACCCTCCTGCTGCGCGCGCGAGTAGAGCGGAAGCCGAAAACAGTGAAGGGCCGCCCGCAGGCGACCCTTCTTGTCTACGCCGTCTCCGCCGGCTTGAGGCGAACCAGGCGCGTCAGCAGCGCGTCGAGGCCCGCCCCCTCGCCTGCATGCAGGTCGATGCGGCCGACCTTCTCGACCAGCCGCTCCAGCGACTCCAGCTCCTTGAGCCGAAGCAGCAGCGGGTTCTCCTCCATCAGCTTGGCGGTGTTCAGGAGCGAGCGCGTCGCCGCGGTCTCCTCCTGCCGGCGGATCAGGTTGGCCTTCGCCAGCCGCTCCGCCTCCACCACCTTGTTGACGAGCTCGCGGATCTCGCCGGGCAGGATCACGTCCTTGACGCCGAGCTCCGTGACCTCGACACCGGACTCCGCGACCCGTGCGCGCACGTAGTCGCGAAGCTCGGCATCGAGCGCCGCCTTGGCCTGCAGCACCTCGTCGAGGCTGCGGCCGGCGACCGCCTCGCGGATCGCGAACTGCACCAGCCGGTACAGCCACGCGTCCACATCCGGCACGCTCGCCACCACGCGCTCCGGATCAACGATCCGGCGGAACGCGGTGAGCGTCACGCGCAGCGCGATGCGGTCCCTGGTCAGCATCTCCTGCGCGGTGATCTCGACCACCTGCGGACGCAGGTCGAGGCGCTTGACCTCGATCTTGCGGCCCGCCACCCAGAAGGCGTGCCGGCCCGGCGCCAGCCGCTCCACCAGACGGCCCTCGACATAGAGCAGGCCGGCCTCGTGGTTCTCGACCACCGCCTCGGTCACGATGGTCGGGCGGTTGCGCTCGATCATCGCCAGATGCCGCACGCTGACGCGCGGATCCTCCGCCACGTCGATGCGCTCGACCTCGATCCGGGTCGCGACCTTCCAGTAGACGCGGCTCTCCCAGGGCACCATCAGGTGCACCGGGCGGCCGTCGAGGCTGACGATCGCGATCTCGTTGGCCTTGGTCTCGACCGCCTCGAACAGCTCGGCGGCGAGATCGGGCCGCGCGGCCTTGAGCACCGCGTAGCGCGCGGCCGGAAACTCGGTCCGGACCACGCCCAGCACCTCGGCTGCGAGTTCGCGCCGCGGATCGAACAGGCGGTGGCGGCCCGGCGCGAGCACGCGCTCGAGCCGACCGTTGCGCGTCACCAGCGCGCGCTCGCCGTCCTTCACCGTCACCCGCAGAATCAACACATGCGTCATGGCACACCTCCGTCGTCGACCGTCCGACCCCTGGCCGGAAGGCAAGCTTCAAAATCAAAGGATGCGGAGACGCGGACGCGGCTTCCTGCGAGAACGGCGGGCCGGGGTTTCAGCTTGCGTCATGACGGAAGCCTGCGCATCCCACCCGGCTTGCGCCGGGCGGGACGAACAAAACTCCCGGCAATCGGCGCAAGCGGTATCCACCGCGGCGCAAAGCCGGTCTTTCAGTGTCGATGGTGACGGACGAAGAGCCTTGCGGCAAAACGGCCGGACCGCGACTGAAGCGCGCGTCCGGTCCCCTTCAATGGGAGGCTTAGTTTTTCAGGCTAAACCGGAGCGCTTGGAACGGGAGTCGAACCCGCGACATGATGAATCTCAATCACCTGCTCTACCACTGAGCTATCCTTGGTTGGGCAACCGCTCGGAATCGAACCGGACCTCCGGACTTTGCCGGCGCACGCCATGTGCTTGCAGTCGCTTTCCCCGCATGGCGGAACACGAAACCGGAAACCGGCCCGCGCCAGTCGGGTCTCAACGAGCCCGAACCAGAACCCTGCGAAGGAGCGCGCTCATAAGGGATCCCGCGCATACAGGCAAGAGCGTTTCGACAAATATCGATGTACGAGGCGAAGCCTGTGGCATCACCATCACAGCCGATGTGATGCCAGCGGGCGCGTGGGCGCCCGCCACCGCTGCGCCATCAGTCGATCCGGGTGACGACCGCGAGCTTGCGGATGCCCTTGTTGTGATAGGCGTCGAGGAAGGCGTTGTAGTCGCGGAACGATACGCAACCGTTGGAGTCGCCGTTCGGGCCGAGCATGAAGCTGTGCGCGAGCAGGCCGGAGCGGCCGTAGATCGCGCCCTCGCCGCCGACCGGATTGAGCCGCAGCGCGGCCACGCCGTGGAACAACGACTCGCGCGGGGACAATTCATACATGTGCGGCGGCGTCACGCCGTGCATGCGGACCGGCGCGGAGCTCGGATCGTCGAGCTTGGAGCCGAGGCCGGAATGCGCCTCGAGCTTGGAGCCGTCGGGCAGGTACACAACGTGCGCGGAGATGTCGTAGACGGCGGTGTCGCGCTCGTAGCGCGGCTTGTCGCCATTGTCCTGCAGGCTGCCGGTTACGTTGGCGTCGGCGGAGGCGTAGGCGAGCAGCGTTCCCCCCTGCGAGGGCTGCGGCTTGCCCCACAGCTTCTCGGTGATCGCGCTGCGGTTGGGGGAGGTGATCGACAACACCGCCTGCTTGGCGCGCTGGGCCATGTCGCCAAGCGAGAGTCCCGATCGTGTCGGCCTGGCCTCCGCCGGAGGCTGGGCGGACGGCGGCGGAACGTTGAGGGAGGCGATCTGCATCGGCGCCGCCGGCCTGGTCTTCGATGTCTCCTTGGACGCCTCGGCAAGCTTGGGCAGGTCCGGCTTCGGCGCGACTGCAAGTTTGGGCGCCGCCGCTGGCGGCGGGGCGCCTTCCGCCGCACGCGAGGCGACACCCTGCGGCTGGGCGGCCGAGAAGCGGTCGTTGAATTCGGATGGCGAGAGCGCTGCGACCCGCTTCGGCTTGGCGAACACCGACGTCGCCTCGGGCAGGATCGTGAAGGCATCCCGGATGGCCTGGGACGCTTGGCGTGTGGCCATCGGCCCGGCCGGCGCGTTGACCGCATCAGAGGCGTCTGTGCCGAGCGTCGGATAGACGTCAGCCCCGAACACGTTGCTGTAGACGGTCCAGCCGCAGGCCGCCACCACACAGGCGAGCGCCACGCCGCCGAAGGGACGAAGAAGACCGGTCTGTCGAGGAGCCTTGGCTTGTCGCAAAGACCCGGCCGAAGACTTGGTCATTCGGGAAGAAGGCGGTCTGCGGACATGCCCCGCTGCGGCAACGCTGTACATACTCATCCACTAAGCGTCCAGGATGGTTCCACTTTTCCCTCTCGATGCCACGCGGACTTGCAGTCGCGCCGCAGCATCTCGCAGAGGCGCAAGCCGTCATTAAGGCGAGATTTAGTTAAATGCAGATTAAGTCCGGGCGGAACTTTGGCAAGCGGTAATATATGCCTCAATTTGGGACGAACCACCCGTAATTGCTCGGATTTTTTCTCTGTTGATAGCCGGTTGAAACCCAGGTTTTGGACGGACGCGCCCGGGATCTGGCTCGCCAATGGTGGCTTGCGTCAAGTGCCAGTAAGCTCCTGCAAAGAGCGATTCGTAGCTTGCGTCCCTTCCAACACATGTGGGCTTTGCCCTTCAGGAGACCTCGATGCAGAGCGTGGGGCGCAAGCTCGCCTTCGTGCTGGCTTCCAGCAATCACGGAACGATGATCGTCAACCGCTTCGACTATCGGATGGTCGATGCCCAGCACGGTTTTGGGGTCGGTTTCCAGATCCTGGAGACGGCGCAGTTCGATCCGCTGGAAGTCAACATGGCGGTCGAACTGCTGGCGCTCCGGCGCAAATACCACGGCGACGGCGTGGTGGCGCTCGATTGCGGCGCCAATATCGGCGTCCACACCGTCGAATGGGCCAAGGCGATGACCGGCTGGGGATCGGTGCTCGCGGTCGAGGCCCAGGAGCGCATCTACTACGCGCTCGCCGGCAACATCGCGATCAACAACTGCTTCAACGCGCTGGCGGTGCATGGCGCGGTGTCCTCCGAATCGGGGGTCCTCGCGATCCCGAATCCGAACTACTTCGTCCCTTCGAGCTTCGGCAGCCTGGAGCTGCGCCAGCGCGCCGGCAACGAGTTCATCGGCCAGCCGATCGACTATGCGCAGAACACGGTCGAGGTGCGCAAGCTCGCGCTCGACGAGTTCGGCCTGCCGCGGGTCGACCTGATCAAGATCGACGTCGAGGGCATGGAGATGGAGGCGCTGGAAGGCGCGAAGGCGACCATCGGGAAGAGCCAGCCGGTCATGCTGATCGAGAAGATCAAGGCCGACGCCGCCCATCTGCGACAATGGCTGGAGACGCGCGGCTACGTCATTCTCGACGTCGGCATCAACATGCTGGCGATCCATTCCAGCGACAAGGTGCTGACCGAAATCCGGACCGAGCGGCGGCCGGCCGCCTGAAACCGCTATTGCAGTTCGGGCGGCGGCCCATGGTTGAGGACCTCGCCGCGCGGGCCCTGCAACAGCTCAAGCACATAGGTCTCGATCACCAGCGGGCCGCGCTTGCGCGGCAGCTCGGCCACGCGCTGGACGCTCGCGAACGCCTCGCGCAAAGGCGGCGTGGGGCCCGTCTCGTCGACATACAGCACGGGGCCGGCGAGTTCAGTCGCATCGGGCTCCGGCATGAAGGTCCAGCGGTAGCGTTGCGCCTGCTGGGCGACGCAGGTGCCCTGCGGCAGGTAGAAGGCGAGCCAGCCGGTGGTGCCGTAGTCCGCCGCCAGCACGCAGGTGGCGTGGGTGCTGGCACGGACCGCCTCGATCTCGCCGGCGAGTTCGCGCCAGCCGATGCCGACGCTGCGCACGGTGGCGTCGCGCCGATAGAGCGACAGCCAGCCGGTATTGGCCTGCACGATCAGGAACCCGAACATCGCAAGGCCGACCGGCGCGGCCCAGCGCCGGCAGAATTGCGCGAGGCGCTTGGCGCGGCCCTGCCATGGCACGCGATCGGCCGCAACCGCGGCCGCGACCGCGAGCGCCGGATAAACCGGCGCGAACCAATTGGCCTCGACGCGCGCATGCAGCGAGTGCCAAACGAAATAGGCCGTGATGGTCCAGAACATCACGCCCACCAGCACCCGCGCCGATCTTTCACCGGGTGCACGGTAAATCAGCGCGTGCAGCCCCATCGCGCCGAGGATGAAGACCAGCGGGGTTGCGAACGCGACCTGGGTCGGGATCAATTCGCCGATATAGCCGAGGCGAAAGTCTTCGATCCGGGCGCGGCCGAGCTGCTTGACGAACGACATCCATTGATGCTCGTAGTTCCAATGGATCACCGGCGCGAACACCGCGAACGCGACGATGCCACCGAGATAGGGCCAGGGCGAGCGCAACCAGCGCCGCAGCTCCGGCACCATGACGAGCCAGATCAGGATCGCAAGGCCGAACAGCAGCGAGGTGTATTTCGACAGCAGCGCCGCACCGACGGCGACGCCGACCGCGAGCCACCACACCCCTCGCCCGCTCTCCAGCACCTTGGCGAGGAAGAACAGCACGAAGCTGGACGCCACCAGCAGCGGCGAATCCGGCGTCACGATCAGCGTGCCGACCGCCGCCATCATGGTGATGTTGAGCAGGATCGCGGCGGTCGCCCCGACGCGCGCGCCGCCGAACAGGATTTCGGCCGCGCGATAGACCGCGTAGCTCATCGGCAGCGCGAGCAGGATCGAGAACAGCCGCACCCCGAGCTCGCTGTCGCCGGCAAGAAGGGTACCGAACCGGATCACCAGCGCGACCATCGGCGGATGGTCGTAATAGCCGGAGGCAAGATGCTTCGACCAGGTCCAGTAATAGGCTTCGTCGAAGGTCAGCGGCGTCACGGCCGCCGCGACCAGCCGCATCAGCACCAATGCGAGAACGACGAGCGCCGTGTTGCGGGCGAGGCCGGCGTCCTTGGCGACGCCAGCCTCGATGGAGCCGACCACCGGCTTCATCGCTTGCGCCAGACGAACAGCCCCGACATCGCGTAGTTCCAGACCACACCCATCAGCGCACCGGCGGCGCCCGCGAGCCACCAGATCGGCTCCTGGTCGTAGACCGAGAACGCCACGCCGACATTGGCGAACAGACCGACGCTGCAGACGAGATAGAAGGCGAGCAGCCCGCGCAGAATCGCAAGGCCCTTCAGCCGCTGGTCGCGATAGGTCAGGAAGTTGTTGAGAACGAAGTTCGAGGTCATGGCGACGAAGGCGCCGAGCGCCTGCGCCTCCGCGAACGGCAGCTCGAAGAGCTGCAGTCCCAGGAACAGCGTGCCCAGATGAACGAACAGACCGGTGCCGCCGACCATCGCGAACAGCAGGAAGCGCAGCGATACCGTATCGTGCGTGAACTTCGCCAGCACCAGACCGAGGAAATCCAGCGCCACCATGGAATCGAGCTTGCTCTCGCCATGCAGGCGCGAGCCGAAGGTGAAGGGGATCTCGACCGTGCGCAACTCGCCGCGGGCGGTGGCAACGATGTCGAGCAGGATCTTGAAGCCCTGGGTCGACAGTTCCGGCGCCAATTGCTCGAAACGGTCGCGCCGGATCATGAAGAAGCCGCTCATCGGGTCGGCGATGCGCACTCCCAGCACGCGCTTGGCGACCTCGGTGGCAAATGCGCTCGCGCCCGCGCGTCGACGGTTGAAGCCCGCGGCACTGCCGCCCGCGATATAGCGGCTGCCGACCACCAGTTCCGCCTCCCCGCTTTCGAGCAGCGCCAGCATCTTCGGCAGTTGCGTCTCGTCATGTTGCAGGTCGGCATCCATCACCGCCGCGAACGGTGCGCTGGACGCGAGGATGCCCTCGATGCAGGCGCCGGACAGGCCACGCCGTCCGATCCGGCGGACGCAGCGCACGCGCGCGTCCTGCGCCGCCAGGGCCCGCACCACTTCGGAGGTACCGTCGGGCGAATTGTCGTCGACGAAGAGGACCTCCCAGGCGATGCCTTTCAGCGTCGCTTCCAGCTTGCCGTAGAGCACGCCGACATTGTCGCGCTCGTTGAAGGTCGGCACGACCACCGACAGCATCGGCACGTTCGCCGCCTGCTCGGTCGTTTGCGTGGGCTGGTCGAGGTCCGGGAGAACGGCTTCATTCATGGCGGGCCAGCGTATATCCGCAGGCTCCGGCGATGCCAAGCCACAGTGCCTCGGCAAGTTCGGCCTTCAGGTGCTGAAAGTTCCCCAGAAACACCAACGACCACGAACAACAGGCGCGCGTACATCCGGCGCTGCCCAGTCATTGCGTGGTCGTCCCAGCGCCGGAGCCTTTCTCAAAGCATCAACGTCGCCGTTGACGAACAGATAAGAGCACCGCCCGCGCTTGGCAAGAGGCGCGGCGCGCTTTTGGCGGGCTGTGACTAATTCGGCACTTCCTTGATCACCGGCCCGCGCGGCGCAGGCGCGGCCGGCGCCGCCTGGGCCGGCTGCTGCACCGCGGCCGGCTGCACCGGCTTGCCGAACTGGCCGATCGGTCCATAGACGACCGCGGCCGCCAGCACCGCGAGTGCAATAATGCCGCCCAAGAAGCCTGCCACCGACTGCGACGTCATGACCTTGAAATCCTTGTTGTCCCCGCCGGATGGATAACACGGATGATCAGGCCGCGGAAATAGGCCGGACTGGCACCGCAGAGCTAGTTCGCAGCGCCCTTGCGCTTGACGAAGGCGGTGACGATGTCCTTTTGCGCGAGCTCGATCGCGCGGTTGGCGGTGGTCAGCCGCGCGCCCTGGTCCTGGTCCGGATGCTCGAACGCGAGATAGTCCATCAACATCACGCGGAAATTCTGCCGCTCCGAGGGACAGGCCGCCGCGATGTCCGCGATGAAATCATCGGACGACATGGTCTTGAGGCGCTCCTGCGAATATTCCCGCGCCAGGCAGTTCCAGTAGCTGTCGCGTCCCTGCAGCGCCTGGCGATGCGCCTCGTCGGCTTCGTCGGCCAATGCGCCGGAAGCTGCAAGGGAGAGCGTCAATGCGATCACGGTCCGCATCCAGAAACTCCTCGATTCTCGATATCCTAGCTTGAAGTCGCACGCGACGTCACCATGTCCGCCAGCACGGAAAGAAGCCTTTTCCGCGACCGGCGAACTGGCCACTGCGTTCGGTTTTGATTAGTCTGCGCGCCCGGCTCCATCATTTGCAAAGAGATGTTCGCGTGACCAAGTCCCCGGCTTCGTCCAAGAAAACTGGCCACATCTATCTCGGCGTCGGCGGCTGGACCTTCGCGCCTTGGCGCGGCGTGTTCTATCCCGAGAAGCTGGCGCAATCGAAGGAGCTGCAATATGCGGCGTCCAAGCTGACCTCGATCGAGATCAACGGCACCTATTACGGCTCGCAGAAGCCGGAGAGTTTCCGCAAATGGGCGCGCGAGGTGCCTGATGGCTTCGTGTTCTCGCTCAAGGGGCCACGCTTTGCGACCAACCGCCGCGAACTCTCAGGCGCCGGCGATTCGATCAAGCATTTCTACAATACCGGCGTGCTCGAGCTCGGCGACCGGCTCGGGCCTGTGCTGTGGCAGTTCGCGCCGACGAAGAAGTTCGACGATGCCGATTTCGGCAAGTTCCTGGAGCTGTTGCCGCGCGAGATCGACGGCCGCAAGCTGCGCCATGTGGTCGAGGTGCGACATCCGAGCTTCTCGGTGCCAGCATTCGTTGCGCTGCTGCGCCAGTTCCAGACGCCCGTGGTGTTCGCGGAGCACAACACCTATCCGGCGATCGCGGACGTCGTTTCCGACTTCGTCTATGCACGACTGCAGAAGGGGAATGATGAGCTGGCGACCTGCTATCCACCGAAGCAGCTCGATGCCTGGGCCAAGCGGCTTCAGCTCTGGGCCGAGGGCGGCGAGCCCGACGATCTGAAGCGGGCTGACAAGCCAAGCGCCAAGAAGACACCGCGCGACGTGTTCGCCTATGTGATCCACGAGGGCAAGATCCGCGCGCCCGCCGGCGCGATGGAATTGATCAAGCGGGTGAGCTGAGCGGCATGGCGCGCGCCAAAAAGCTGTTCACCATCGGCTATGAGCAGACGCCGTCGAAGGCCGTGCTCGACGAGCTGGCACAGGCCGGCGTCAAGCTCTTGGTCGACGTCCGCGCGGTGACTTCGTCGCGAAGGCCGGGCTTCTCCAAGAACCAGCTTGCGGCCGGGCTCGACGAGCGCGGCATCGCCTACATCCATCTTGCGGGCCTCGGCACGCCGAAGGAAGGACGGCTCGCCGCGCGCAGCGGGCAGTACGACGTGCTGCGCAGGATCTACGCCAAGCACCTGAAGACCGCGCAGGCCAAGGAACAGCTCGACGAATTGTCGTCGCTGGTGAAGAAGGCCGGGCCGGTCTGCCTGCTCTGCTACGAGCGCGATCACAGCCATTGCCACCGGCAATGGATCGCCGAGATCATCGAGGAACGTGACGGGGCGAAGGTGGAGAATCTGGCGGCGCCGCAGGTTTGATGATCATCCACGAGGAGGCAGCCGGCGAAGCACAATCGTAGGGTGGGCTAAGCTTGGCCTTCGCTCGTGAGAGCGGAGGCCGGGCGTGCCACCATTTTGCAGCAGTGACTCCGGACAGATGGTGGGCACGACGCTTCGCGTCTTAGATTAGCCCACCCTAACCCGACCCGACGACGATCTATCCTAATTGCCACACCCGCACCGGATGGTCGTAGCCTCGGACCGGGACGTCGCCGAGCGAGACGGCATCGGCGACGTTCTCGCCGAGCGCCTCGTGCACCGCGGACGAGATCAACAAGTGCGAGCCGAACTCCTTGTTCAGCGCCTCCAGCCGCGAGGCGAAATTCACGGTGTCGCCGATCACGGTATATTCCTTGCGCCGCGGCGAGCCGATGTTGCCGGCGACCACCTCACCGAAATGGATGCCGATGCCGATACGCAGCGGCCAGGTCGAGCCCTCGTTGATCCGCGCCATCGCCGCGAGCATTTCGCGCGCGGCGCCGACCGCGCGATGGGCGGGGTCCTCGGCCTCGAAGGGCGCGCCGAACAACGCGAGAAAGCCGTCGCCCAGGAACTTGTTGACGATACCGCCATGGCGATCGAGGATCTCGACCAGCACCGCGAACGCGCCGTCGAGCCGGTCGACGACGTCCTGCGGCGAGCGCGAGCGGGCGCTGGCGGTGAAGCTGCGGAAATCGACGAACATCACGGCGACCTGCCGGATGTCGCTTTGGGTGCCGGCACCTTCGAGCAGCAGCCGCTCGACCACCTGCGGCGAGACATGCTGGCCGAACAGGTTGGTGAGGCGGTCGCGTGCCGTCGCCGCGCGGATGCTGGCCGCAAAGCCGCGGCGGAGCTGCACGCCGACGGCGCCCGCGAGCAAGCCGCAGGAAAACACGACGAAGCTGCGCGAGAGATGATAATAGAGCTCCGGCTCGGGATCGGGATTGACCACGGGCCGGTAATGCATCGCCATCGCGAACAGCTCCGTCGCCGCGACCAGGCCAGTGAAGGCCGAGAGCCAGAAATCGAGCCGCAGCGTCGAGAGAATGATGAAGATGAAATAGACCAGCGGCATCACGAAGCCGAGCGCCCGCACCGGCCCCATGCTTTCGATCTGCAGCGAGAGCAGCAGCGTCGGCACACTGGTTTCGATCAGCACGCCGACGTAGCGTCGATAGAACGGCAGGTCCCGGTCGAGCTTCAGATGATGACTGATCGTCCGATGGACGAACATCTCGAAGGCGATGAAACCGGCCAGGACCAGTTGGACCAGGTTCGGGTTGATTCCCTTCCACACCCGCTGTGTCACCTCGGGAAAGAGAGCGTGCACGAGCGAGATGCCGAGCATGATGACGAGGGCGACGACGATCAGCGCCCTGACCCGCACAAGCTCCGTGCGCATCACCTCGCGCATCAGGAGGTGCGCGAAATCCTTCGACACGTCCTCGCGCGGCCCGAGGATGTCCCGCCAGAATTTCGTAATGGCCGCCATCGTCCCCTCCGCCTGCCGGAGGCCATATAGCCTCAATCGAGGGTGCGGCGGAAGCGCGTCACGGCGATCGTCATCGCAAACAGCATCAGAGCGACCAGCGCGATCGCGTCGTATTCCAAATTCTGGAGGCTCGAGCCCTTCAGCATGATCGCGCGCACGATGCGAAGATAGTGGGTCAGCGGCAGGCATTCGCCGACATATTGCGCCCAGACCGGCATGCCCGCGAACGGAAACATGAAGCCGGACAGCAGGATGCTCGGCAGGAAGAACATGATCGAGAGCTGCATCGCCTGGAGCTGGTTCTGCGCCAGCGTCGAGAACGTATAGCCGATCGCGAGGTTGGTCGTGATGAAAAGCGTCGTCAGCAAGGCCAGCAGCATGAGGCTGCCATAAACCGGCACGCCGAACAGCAGGACGCCGATCGAGACGATGATCGCGGCCTGGATGAAACCGACCAGCACGTAGGGCACGATCTTTCCGAACATCACCTCGACCGGCCTGATCGGCATCGACAGCAGGCTTTCCATGGTGCCGCGCTCGGTCTCGCGCGTCACCGACAGCGCGGTGAAGATCAGCATCGTCATGGTCAGGATGGTCCCGACCAGACCCGGCACGATGTTGAGACGCGAGGACGCCGCCGGGTTGTAGCGCGCATGCGCCCTCACCTCGAATGGCAGCGCCGCCGGATCGCCGACATTGAGGTCATGAGCCAGTGCCGTCTGCGCAATGATGCCGAGCGACGACAGCGCCGACGACGCAGCCACCGGATCGGTGGCGTCGGCCGCGACCAGCAGCGCAGGATGATCGCCGCGCCGCACCGCGCGCTCGAAGCCGCGCGGGATCTCGACGCCGAACAGCACCTTGCCGGACAGCAGCAGATCGTCGAACTCCCTGACCGAGTGCACCTCGTAGTCGAAGCGGAAGTAGGAAGTGTTCTCGAGCGCCTTCAGGATCGAGCGGCCGAGATCGGTATCCTCCTGGAGCAGCACGGCCGAAGGCATCTGCCGCGGCGTGGTGTTGATGGCAAAGCCGAACAGCAGAAGCTGCATCACCGGAATCATCACGATCATCGCAAACGACACGCGATCGCGCCGGAGCTGAATGAACTCCTTCACCACCATGGCGTAGGAGCGGCGCCAGAAGCCGAAGGACGATTCACGGATTTCGCCGCGCTCGGCGGGGACGGCCATGATGCTCATTGCCACATACCCTTATTGGAAATTGTCCCTGGAGCGGTTCATCAGCTCGATGAAGACGTCCTCGAGCGACGGCGCTGAATGCTGCCAGTGCAGCCCGCTCTTTTCGCGCCAGGGCGCGACGGTCGTCTCCAGCGCCTCCTTGTCGCGGCCGGAGACGTGCAGCGATGTGCCGAACGGCGCGACCATGTCGATCCCCGGCTTGCCGGCCAGCGCGTCGGAGAGCTCGTGCAGGTCGTCGCCGGTCACGGTATAGGTCGTGAGCGCCGATTTCGCGATCACCTCCTCCACCGTGCCGTGCGTGAGCAGGTGGCCATAGGCGATATAGGCGATCTCGTGACAGCGCTCGGCCTCGTCCATGTAGTGGGTGGAGACCAGCACCGTCAGCCCGTCAGCCGCGAGCGCGTGGATCTCGTTCCAGAAGTCGCGCCGCGCCTTGGGATCGACGCCGGCGGTCGGCTCGTCGAGCAGCAGCAGTTGCGGATTGGGCAAGGTGCAGGCGCCGAGCGCCAAGCGCTGCTTCCAGCCGCCGGACAATTCGCCGGCAAGCTGCTGCTCGCGACCGGAGAGGCCGAGTCGCCTGATCATGTCGCGCGCGGCGGCACGCGCATCCGGCACGCCGTAGAGCCGCGCCACGAATTCCAGGTTCTCGCGCACCGAGAGGTCCTGGTACAGGCTGAAGCGCTGGGTCATGTAGCCGACCCGGCGCTTGATCAGGTCGGCGTCGCGGCGGATGTCGTAGCCGAGGCAGGTGCCCTCGCCGCTGTCGGGCGTCAGCAACCCGCACAGCATGCGGATGGTCGTGGTCTTGCCCGAACCGTTCGGACCGAGAAAGCCGTAGATCGTGCCGCGCCTCACCTGCATCGACAGGTCATGCACGACCTCGCGGCCCTCGAACGACTTGGTCAGGCCCTTGACGTCGATGGCGATGGCGGGTGCGGACGTCATTGCCTGGCCGCCACCGGAGTCTTGGGATTGAGATAGACGCTGATCGGCTGGCCGACGCGCAACGCGTCCGGCCGCGACGGCCGCGCCTGGATCAGATAGACGAGCTTGTTGCGTTCATCGAGGCTGTAGATGACGGGCGGAGTATATTCGGCCGAGGTCGCGATGAAGTAGATTTTCGCGGTGAGATCGGGCGCGCAATTGTCGCAGCTCACGCGTACTTCGTCTCCGATCGCGAGCTTCGGCAGCTCGGTCTCCGGCACGAAGAAGCGCAGCTTCATGTTGCCGGGCGGCATGATCGACAGCACCGGCCGCATTGCCGGCACCGTCTCGCCCTCGCGGAAATAGATCTGCTGCACGGTGCCGGCGACCGGAGCGAAGCCGTTGCGGCGCGCCAGTCGCGTCTGCGAGGTGTTGACATGCGCCTCGGCAACCCGCAGCGCGGAGACTGCGGCATCGAGGTTGGCCTGGGTGCCGGCACCGGTCTTGCTCAGCGAGGCGGCGCGGTCATAGCTCTGCTTGGCATTGGCCAGGGTGGCGTTGTTCTGGTTGAGATCGGCCTGCTGCAGATCGTCGTCGACGGCATAGAGCTGCTCGCCGCTCTTGACCTCGTCGCCCTCGCGCACGTTGAGCCTGGTCACCCGCCCGGATTCGTCGGGGCTGACGAAGATCATGTCGGCCTCGATCCAGCCCTGGAAGCCGGGGTCGCGATGATCATTGCAGCCGGTGAGCGTCAAGGTCGACGCCAGCACCAGCGCAGCCAGTGATCGATATCGTTTGAACGTCATGGCGTGCTCCGTTCGCCAAAGATCAGGTCGAGGTGGACGCGCAGCATCTCGTCGGCGTCGAGCGGGGAATGTTTCTCGAAAAGGCTCTTCCAGATCACCGCGACGATGGCGGGCGCGACCACGATCTGCGGAAAGCGGCCGAGCCCGGTCTGGCGGATTTCACCCCGCCGGATACCAAGCTCGATGAGCGCGCGCATCGCGGCGAGGCCGCGCGAGATCACCTCGCGGTAGTAGAAGTCGGCGATGGCGGGAAAGCGCGGGCCCTCGGCCACGATCAGGCGGATGATGTCGCCTCGCCGCGTGGTCGCGACCTCGCGGATGAAGGTCCTGGCAAAGCCCTCGAGCGCGTGACGGACCGAGACCAGGGGCGATGGCGGTGCTGCGATCTGCGCGACCAGCGGCACGATCGCGGTGCGGACCAGTTCCTCGAACATCGATTCCTTGTCCTTGAAATGCAGGTAGATCGTGCCCTTGGCGACGCCGGCGCGGCTCGCAATATCGTCGAGCCGGGTCGCCGCGAAGCCGCGTGCGACGAACTCGTCGAACGCCGCCTCCACGATCGCGGCACGCCGCTCGGCGGCGCGCGAGGCGCGGTTCGACGCCGGCTTCGATCGGCCCGGTGGGGCATCGGCGCCTGCCATCCGCACCTCTCCGGTCTTGTGGCCTCGTGTCGCCATGAGCGGCTTCCCTGCCTTGTTCAGTTCGAGATCATGTATGACTGACTAGTCAGTCATTTTCAAGCGCCAATTTGACGCCCGCCCTCACATAGCCGTGAGTCAGGTTCCCGGCCGGGGCGCCGTTCGCTCGGAGACTGCAGCTAGGTGTGGAATTTCAGCCCGTCGACAATCTTGTCGATCACCTTGCGCTCGGCGCGCATGGCAAGGCCAACCAGGTTGAGATCGGCACGGGCGACGGCCTTCACCACCTCGCGGTTGGCGGCGTCATGGGTGGTCTTGAACATGTCCTCGGTATAGAGCGCAGGCGTCACACCCCGCGCCAGCGCCCGTTCCAGCGCGCGCGACAGCGCCGCGCGGTCGGCGCCGTAGATCAGGATCGGCTGGCCGATCAGCGACAGATATTTCGTGCCCGAGCCATCTTCGTAGGCGTCGCCGATGCACTCCGGAAACGCCGCGGCAACGCCGCCGGCGAGGAAGGAGGCAACGTTGAGCTTCTGCCAGACTTCGAGGTCGGAGCGAACCGCGACCGCGATCTTGGTGTCGAATTGC
>NZ_JAFAVV010000542.1 GCF_019242285.1 Bradyrhizobium sp. | reverse complement strand
GCGGAGATCGATCTGCTCGGCGCCTTGTCGGCCTGTCCCGGTGGCGACTGCAGCGCGACCCATTCGAGCGATGCTGCGCCGTGCTACCCGCTTCTGATCGAAATCTTCGAGCCGGATCGAACCACTCTTGCTACCTGGGCATGGCCGTCGCCGAGTGAATATCACCGCCGCCACGGCAGGCCTTGACGAGGCGGCAGCGACAATCCAGAATGACGATATGCGCAACATCTGCTCCGCACATTTGACTACCGCGACGACCAGCCTCGGCGGGTCGTCTCCTGGTCGTATGCGGTAACAGACTGCACGACCAGAAGGGCCCCGCCGGCGACGGACGGGGCCTTCTTCATGCGCAAAACTCGTCCGCGCCGCCTCCATTCAGGAGAGCATGCCATGGACGATCTCGATCACAGAAGCCTCGGAACGCGTCTCGACCTCTGGCATATCCAGGAGGATGCGCCAGGGATGGTGTTCTGGCATCCGCGGGGCAACACGCTTTATCGCGTCCTGGAAGACTATATCCGCCGCAAGATGCGTCGGCTCGGCTACGCCGAGGTCAGAACGCCGCAGCTTCTGCCGCGGGAGCTCTGGGCTCGGAGCGGCCACTGGGCGAAGTTCGGCGCACAGATGTTCAATTTTGCCGACGGCGAGCGCGCGATGGCGCTCAAGCCGATGTCGTGTCCCTGCCACGTCCAGATCTTCAACAGAGGCCTTCGCTCCTGGCGAGACCTGCCGCTTCGCTACGCCGAGTTCGGAGCCTGTCACCGCAATGAGCCGTCCGGCTCGTTGCATGGATTGATGCGCACGCGCGGCTTCGAGCAGGACGACGCCCATGTGTTCTGTCGCGAGGAGGACGTTCCCGGCGAGGTCGCCCGTTTCGTCGCCCTGCTGTCGGAAGTGTATGCCGATTTTGGCTTTCCAGAACCGAGGGTGTTTCTCTCGACCCGGCCGCTCGCGCGCGCCGGTTCGGATGAATTATGGGATTGGGCGGAAGGGACCCTGGGCGGCGCCGCGCGCCAATGCGGCCTGTCATACCAGGTCCAGCCCGGAGAGGGCGCGTTCTACGGGCCCAAGCTGGAGTTTGCTCTCTGCGACCGGCTGGGCCGATCCTGGCAGTGCGGAACTGTTCAGCTCGACAGCGTCCTTCCGAGCCGTCTCGACGCCTCCTATGTCGGACCGAACGGCGATCGCGCGACACCGGTGATGATCCACCACGCCGTGTTCGGCTCGATCGGCCGTTTCATCGCCATGCTGCTCGAGCACCATGCCGGCGCGCTGCCGTTCTGGCTGTCGCCCGATCAGGTCGCCGTCGCCCCCCTGTCGCAGAATCACTCCGACTATGCGGCGAAGGTCCACGATGTGCTCGAAGCTGAAGGCGTCAGGAGCGTCCTGTTCGCCAGCGCCGAGACGCTGTCGCGGCGGATCGTCGCCGCGCATGACGCGAGCATTCCGGTCGTGACCGTCGTCGGCCAGCGTGAAGCCGAACAGGGCACCGTCAGCCTCCGCGAGCGCACCGGCGCCGTTTCCGTTCTGCCGTTGAATGAGGCGGTCATCGCGCTTCGACGGCGTGCCCAGTCCGGCCAGATCTCGGATTGAAATTCGTCTTCTATTTCTCAGCGAACTCGCGGCGGCGTGACGCGGTCGAGCGGGGCAGGACGACGATCGTGCGCTCCAAACCGCCTCACCGCCGCAGCAGCATGAGCAGCGTCACGGCAAAGGACGTGGCAAACAGCACCGTCAGCCACTGCCAAATTCTCGGCCCGGCGAACCAAATGCGAAGCAACCGGTAACGCGAATATGGCTCGTCTGCCTCGTTCAACCCGGCTTCGAGCGCCTGGGCGAACGCCGCCGCATCGGCAAAGCGCCGCGCCGGATCGGTCGCCAGCGCCCGTGCCAGGCAAGCACGAAGCCACCGCGGCAAGTCCGGCCGCAACCTTGACAGCGGCTGCACTTCCCACTGGCCGAACGGAAACCTGCCGCCTGTCCACATCCGATAGGCCGTGACGCCGAGGGAGAAAACTTCCGACCGCGCGTCGGGCGGCACGTTGCGGAATAATTCCGGCGCCATGTAGCTGATAGTGCCGCCGAGGCGCTCCTCATTGGGATCGTCGATCCCCGGCAGATAGGCCAGCCCGAGATCGAGCAGCTTGAGGCCGCCGCCGATCGGCAGCACCACGTTCTCGGGCTTGATGTCGCGATGGATGATCTGGCGGCGGCCGAGATCGTCGACCGCGTGGCACAGCCTGAGCGCGATGCCCATGCCCTCCGCATAGCCGACGGCGGGCTGCCGCGTCAGCCGCTCTTCCAGCGTCTCGCCACGATAGAAGGGCAGCACGATGTAGAGGCAGCTCTGGCGGCCGGCCGGCAGCTCGATAGTGTCCGCGACCCATTCGCTTTCGACGTTGCGCCCGACCCAGGCCTCGCGGAGGAAGCCCGCCTGGAACACCTGGTCCTGCAACATCGCCGGCAGCGGAAATTTGAGCAGCACGTCGCGCTGCTCGACCGTGTCGCGTGCGCGGCGCAACAGGGTGTACCGGCTGCGATGGATCGTGTTGGCGATCTCGAAACCGTCCAGCATCTCGCCTTGCTGCGGCGGCTCGCGCAGCGGCAGCTTGCCGAATTCCGGGCCGAGGTCGGCGGGGCGCGAGGCCGGCAAGCGTGCGAGATCGAGCCACAGCACTGCCGTCTGAAGCTCGACACCCGACGTGTCGTCCCGGCTCGTCGCCTCGAGCTCGCGTAAGGGAACGTGACCTGCGACCAGAAGATAGCGATCTCCCGCTTTCGCTTCCGACTCAAAATACCCGAAAGGAATGTCGCGGGCACTGCCGAGCGGCACGCGCTCCCGCGTCGTATCGGCTTCCTCTTCGCCGAGCGGCAGCAGCGCGCCGTGCCGCCGGCGATAGACGGCACAGTCGCCCGCGACGACAAAACCGAGCCGCCGTCCCCTGAGCAGGATCGCGCCGAGCCGGACATGCGATTGTCCCTGCGCCTGCCGCGACCAGCCCTGGTGGAACAGCCAGTCGTTGATCGCCATCAGCGCCTGCCCGGCCGCGCGTGCCGCCCCAAGCGTCGGCGCCGCGCCAAAATAGCCGTCGGCGAACGCATGCGCCGCACAGGCCGCCGACGGTCCCGCATCGACAGCGCCGAGCCCCTCGGCGAGGAGGATGACGAGGCCACGATGCGGCGCGCCGCGCGCGGCGCCGTCATGGATCGTGTGACACGCGCGAGCGCCGCCGCGCATGCCGACGCTGAACGCCCACTCCCCGAGCTCGATGCGATCGAACGCCTCTGCCGCCATGTCGTCATCAAAGCCGACAGTCTCGGCGCCCGTCAACGGCGACGCAGAAGGCCGGCCTCGTCATGACGAAGCCGCTCCATCCGCGGCAGCGTGTGCCGCTAGCTGACTTCCATGTCGTGCTCGAGACCGAGCAGGGTCTGCGGCATCCGGACCTTGAGCAATCCGAACCAGACCACGCCGACCAGCATGTAGACGGCGAAACCATAGGGAAAATACTTGTAGGGCACGTCGGGCACCGGGTAGAGGCTGCCGATCAGGGACAGGATCATCAGCACGGCGCCGAGCGCGCCCATGACGTAGTCCCCGGTGGTGACTGTGCCGAGCTTCCTCAGCAGCACGGGCGCGGCGACCGAGCAGGCCATGTAGACCAGGATGAAGCCGAAGCTCGCGATGGTGCCGAAATAGCCGAGCAGGTCGGTATAGGCCTGCTTGTAGAAGGCCGAGCAGATCAGGAAGTTCAGCACGCAGCCGATCGTGACCGCGACATGAGGCGTCTGGTGCCGGTCGTGGATCATGCCCATCGAGCGATGCACGAACTGGTAGCGGCCGAGCGAGAACAGCATGCGGCTGAAGGCATTGATGGAGGCGAGCGCGCAGGCGAAACAACTGATCGTCGCCCCGATGTAGATCAAGACCGTCAGCATCCCGTTCTTGCCGGCGACCAGATCGGTCATCGGCCCGGTCGAGGCGCCGAGCTTGGCGCCGTCGTCGCCGAAACCCTGCGTGATCACATAGGTCGTGAAGATGAAGAAGACGCCGGCGATGATCGGCGTCAGGATGACCGCGCGGGGGATGGCGACGAACGGATTTCGCGTCTCCTTGCCGAGCGTCGCCGCACTCTCGAAGCCGACATAGGAAAAGATACCGAACACGATGGCCTGCGCCACGGAGCCGAAGCTCGCACCGTCGAACGTCAACTGTCTGGTGTCGGTGGCGAAGCCGTGGTCCTCGAGCGAGATGAAGCAGACCAGGATGATGATCGCCATCGAGACCGCCTCGACCGTCAACCCGACCCGCGACGAGATGCGGATGTCGCGCATGGCGAACAGCCAGACCGCGAGCGAGATGACCGCGAACAGCAGGATCGGCGGCGCCGCGGTCGCGAGCCCGGCCGAGGTCAGGAGATCCTGGATGAACAGGGCGGTCGCCGCGGTCAGCGCCATGGCCGTGAAGAGATAGGCTGCGAGCATCGCCCATCCGCTCAGCATGCCCCAGGACGGGCCGAGCGCCCGCGACACGTAGATGAAGAACGAGCCCGCCGCCGAAATCCTGGCGGCGAGCTTGCTGACATTGATGCCGACGATCACGAGCGACAGCGTCGCAAGCACATAGACGAGCCAGGAGGCGGTGCCGGCCATCGCCGCGACCACCGTGACCGCAACCGCGGGCGTGAGCGTGGGCGAGACGTTGGCCACCGATTGGCCCAACGCCTCCATGAAAGTGAGGCTGTCCTTGCGCAGTTCAGACATCGCATGTGTCTCCAACGGAAAAGTGTGAGTCTTTCGAATCTCGAGCGACGCTTCGTTGGGAGAACCTGCCTGGCGTCCCGGCCAAGCCGCCCCGAGGGGGCAGCCCAACCCTCCCCACCGCCATTTCCTAGTATTAAAAAACTTTTATTCGTAGGCAACGGGCGTGATGCGCAAATTTTCAGCCGCGGCCGCTTCTTCCATCGGCAACGATCGCAATTGCCGATGCGCGGCAATGAGTTGCGGCTGCCATTTCCTTTCGAGAAATCTTATTTCTCTCTTCTGGAATGCAAGCATCGGTTGCCAGGCTTCTCGAACCAGGGAGACTTGCGCGCGTGACTCGGCGCCGCCGATTGCGCCGATCGGCAAGATGGTCGACAGGGGCCGGCCGCGGCTTCGCCCGATGCCTTGACACGGCATTGCCGCTCTTGGTGAAGTGCATGACGCGCGGCGGCCAGCCGCGCAGAAGAGCGCTCTGAAGCGCCCATGAGGAAATGCCGGTATGCTCATCCCCCTTGCCGACGTGCCGCTCTGGTATGCCGAACGCAAGCCGGACGATACGACCGCCGTCCGCCACGGCACCGAGGCGCTGACCTGGCGCGCGCTCGAGCGCAACGCCAATCGGCGGGCTCGCGCCTTTGCCGCCAAGGGTGTCAAGCCCGGCGATTT
Organism: Bradyrhizobium sp.; assembly: GCF_019242285.1. Classification (GTDB taxonomy): domain Bacteria; phylum Pseudomonadota; class Alphaproteobacteria; order Rhizobiales; family Xanthobacteraceae; genus Bradyrhizobium. The sequence continues at coordinate 845 of NZ_JAFAVV010000542.1, read as the reverse complement.
CGTCGCCATCGGGCTGCCCAACGGCAACGAGTTCTTCGAGACGACATTCGCGGTGTGGAAGTGCGGGGCGACGCCGACCTCGCTGTCCTGGCGGCTGCCGCGCGGCGAGGCCGCAGCCGTGCTTGAGATCCTGAAGCCCTCGCTGGTGGTCGGCGGCGAGGCCGACTGGAACGCCGGCAATTCACTGCCGGCCGGCTTCGTACCCGAAGGCTTCTCCGATGCGCCGCTGACGAACCCCGTGGCGCGCTACTGGAAAGCCATGACGAGCGGCGGTTCGACCGGGCGGCCCAAGGTGATCCTCGATCATCTGCCGGCGGTCACCGACACCGCAGTCGACCAGCCGCTCGGCATCGGGCGCGACACCACGCTGCTCAATCCCGGCCCCCTCTATCATAATGCCCCGTTCATCGCGACCCATCTCGCTCTGTTCGGCGGCGGCCAGATCACCGGCATGGTGAAATTTGATGCCGAGGAGACGTTGCGCGTGATCGCGCGCGACCGCGTGCAATGGGTGAATTTCGTGCCGACCATGATGCACCGGATCTGGGCGCTGCCCGAGGAGGTGCGCCGCGCCTACGATCTGTCGAGCCTCAGGGTCGTGTTCCACATGGCCGCGCCGATGCCGCCCTGGCTGAAGCAGAGCTGGATCGAGTGGCTCGGGCCCGAGCGCATCTTCGAGCTCTATGGCGGCACCGAGCGGCAGGGCCGCACCGTGATCTCCGGCACCGAATGGCTCGCGCATAAGGGCTCGGTCGGTAGAATCGACGAATCCTGCGGGCTTCGCATCCTTGGTCCCGACGGCAAGGATGTCGCACCGGGTGAAAGCGGCGAAATCTTTTTCCTGC
>NZ_JAFAVV010000525.1 GCF_019242285.1 Bradyrhizobium sp. | reverse complement strand
GCATGGCGACGATGTTGAGCAGCAGCTCGAGCCCGGCGGAGGTGCCCTTGACGATCGCATCCATGGTCGAGGTCGCCTGACCCTCGGTGTCCTCGTCGAGCGCCCCGCCGGTCAAGCGCTCGCTCGTCTCCGGCACCATGATGAGACTGACCAGGATCGCGGCCGGCGCGCCCAGCACGGAAGCGATGACGAAATGCGCGGCCGCATCGGGAATGAGCGGCGCAAGCAGCGTGGCGTAGAGCACGAGCACGGTGCCGGCGATCCCGGCCATGCCGCCGGTCATCACCAGGAACAATTCGCTGCGCGACATCTGCGCCAAATAAGGCCGCACGAACAGCGGCGCCTCGACCATGCCGAGAAAGATGTTGGCGGCGGTGGAGAGCCCGACCGCGCCGCCGACAGCCATGGTGCGCTCGAGCAGCCAGGCCATGCCACGCACGATCGGCGGCAGCACGCGCCAATAGAACAGCAGCGTGGTGAGGACGCTCATGACCAGCACGATCGGCAGCGCCTGGAACGCCAGAATGAAATCGGCCCCCGGAGTCTTGGGGTCGAACGGCAGCGCCCCGCCGCCGAGATAGCCGAACACGAAGGCGGTGCCGGCACGCGAGGCCTCGGAAATCGCGCCGACCGCGTCATTGATGGCGCCGAAGGCGTGCGCCACGAAAGGCAGCTTGATCAGCAAGATGGCGGTGACGAAAGTAACGACGAGCCCGATCAGCGCCTGCCGGATCGACACCGCCCGGCGGTTCTCGCCGAACGCCCAGGCGAGCGCGAGCAGCGCGAAAACCCCGAGCCCCGATTGCAGTTGCAGCATGGAATCCCCGAATGGCGGCGCATTATGACCGCGCGATGGCGCAAGGCGCAATGCCGCGCCGGCTATCGCACCGGCTGGCGCCGTTCCTGCTCGGCCATGTTCGCAACACATTGCGCCGCATACTTTACCGCTCCTTCTTCCGCGACCGCTCGCGTCGTTCCAGTCCGGTTTCGGCCTCACCTTCGGCCTCTATCACTGGCTGTCGGCGGCGCCGGATCAACTCGTGCCCACCGCGACCATCATGGTCGCGGCGCTGATGTTCCTGATCGGCTTCCAGCTCATGCTGTCGTTCCTGAACTACGCCATCTCGTCGAGCCCGCGCGAGGCGCTGCATCCGTTCCTCAAGTCCGATCGCGCGCCGACGGACCAGAGGGAGGTCGGCGAAAACGCCCGTTCAGGTCGTGACGGCGCGCGGCTCAGCCCCGCGCGCGCGAGCCATTGACAACGCCCTGCCGGTCGGCCACGGCGTGACGAAGGAAACAGCAGGGTGGGTCACGGCGTAATGAACCAAGACAGCACCGTGACGGGTACGCCGTCGGCCAAGTCCGGGCCGGCGCCGGTCCTGGCGTCGCCGCCGATGTCGCCGCCGGCCACGATCGCCACGCTATTCCGGCAGAAATCGCTGCCCTATTTCCTGCTCTCGCGCAGCCTGTCGCGCTTCTCCATCCAGATCGGCACGGTCGCGATCGGCTGGCAGCTCTATGACCTGACCGGCAGCGCGCTCGCGCTGGGCATGGTCGGCCTGGTCCAGTTCCTGCCGACCGCGCTCTTGGTGTTCGTCGCCGGCCACGCCGCCGACCGCTACGAACGCAAGCGCGTGGTGCAGCTCTGCCAGCTCATCGAGGCGCTGACCGCGGCGCTGCTCGCCTGGAACGCCTGTCTCGGCGAGTTGACGGTGACGCAGATCTTCGTCGCCACCTTCGTGCTCGGCACGGCAGGCGCGTTCGAGAGCCCGGCGACCGCGGCGCTGCTGCCCTTGATCGCCCCGCCCGGCACGTTGCAACGCGCCACTGCGCTGTCGAGCGGCTCGGTGCAGCTCGCCGCGATCGCGGGGCCTGCACTCGGCGGTTTCGCCTATCTGCTGTCGCCGGGCCTGCCCTACGGCATCATGGTCGTGTTCTGGCTGGTCGGCATGCTCGTCACCGGCGCGATCGCGCCGGCGCGGCCGGAGCCCGTGGCCGAGGCGAACGAGGCCGAGGCGTCGGACGATCTGTTCGCGGGCGTCCGCTTCATCCGCGGCAATCCGGCGATCCTGGGCACGATCTCGCTCGACCTGTTCGCGGTCTTGTTCGGCGGCGTGGTCGCGCTGTTGCCGATCTATGCCCGCGACATCCTGGAAACCGGGCCGCTCGGGCTCGGCATCCTGCGCGCCTCGCCCGCGATCGGCGCGCTGGCGATGACCGCGTGGCTCGCGCGTCACAGCATCGATCACCGCGCCGGCCTGCGCATGTTCCAGGCGGTGATCGCGTTCGGGGTGGCGACGGTGGTGTTCGCGCTGTCGCGCTGGATGTGGCTCTCGGTGATGGCGCTTGCGATCCTGGGCGCGGCCGACACCATCAGCGTCGTGATCCGCTTCTCGCTGGTGCAGCTTCGCACACCCGACGAGATGCGCGGCCGCGTCGGCGCGGTGAACTTCCTGTTCATCAACGCCTCCAACCAGCTCGGCCAGTTCGAGAGCGGCTTGACCGCGGCGCTGCTCGGCACCGTGACGTCTGCCGTGCTCGGCGGCGTCGCCACCATCGCGGTCGCGCTGCTCTGGATGAAGCTGTTCCCGACGCTGCGCGAGGTGGACAGGCTGGAGTAGCAACGACGGAGCGTGGTGCGTACGCCCGCACTACCCCCGCCCGACGAACGGCATCTTGCTGGCCATGACCGTCATGAACAGCACGTTGGCGTCGAGCGGGAGTGTCGCCATGTAGGCGACGGCGTCGCCGACGGCCTTCGCGTCCATGCGGGGCTCGGGCATCTTGCGGCCGTCCGGCTGCAGCACGCCGTCGACCATGCGGTCGGTCATTGGCGTGGCGGCATTGCCGATGTCGACCTGGCCGACCGCGATGTCGTAGGCGCGGCCGTCGAGATTGCTCGCCTTGGTCAAGCCGGTGATGGCGTGCTTGGTCGAGGTGTAGGCGGCGGAGAACGGCCGCGGCGCATGCGCCGAGATCGAACCGTTGTTGATGATGCGGCCGCCGCGCGGGGTCTGGTCCTTCATGATGCGGAACGCGTGCTGCGTGCACAAAAACGGCCCGGTCAGGTTGGTGTTCACCACCGCCTGCCATTGCGCGAGCGTGAGGTCCTCGAAGTTCACCGGCGGCGCGCCCATGCCGGCATTGTTGAACAGCACGTCGAGCCGGCCATAGACCTCCATCACCTTGGCGAACAGCGCCGCGATCGAGGCCGGATCGGTCATGTCGGCCGATACCGGCAGGCTCTTGCCGACATTGTCGCCGAGCTTCTGCGTCTCCTCGAGCTTGTCCATGCGGCGGCCGGCGAGCACGACGGTGAAGCCCGCCTTCATCAGCGCAAGCGATGCCGCGCGCCCGACGCCGGTGCCTGCGCCCGTCACCACCGCGATCCTGTCGATTGCCTCCGTCATCGTGTCCTCGCCTTTCGTGCTTTACGGTTTTGCGTCTTTTTCCGCCTTGTAGGGCGGCCGTGGAATGTTCTGATGCGCGGCGCGCAACGCCGCCGACCAGCGCGAGCGCAGGTCATGATAATAGGGCTCGCCGGCCTCGATGCGGTGATTGAGATCGGCCTCGCAGACGTCGTTGCGCACCACCAGCACATCGATCGGCAGGCCGACGCCGAGATTGGAGCGCATGGTCGAATCCATCGAGATCAGGCCGGTCTTCAGCGCCTCGTACAGTTCGACATCGTAGTGCATGGCGCGGTCGAGCACCGGCTTGCCGTATTTGTGCTCGCCGATCTGCAAGTACGGCGTGTCGGTGGTGCACTCGATGAAGTTGCCGGCGGTATAGACCATGAACAGCCGCATCCGCGAGCCTTTGATCTGGCCGCCGAACAGGAACGAGACGTCGAAGGAGACGTCCTCCGATCTCAGCGCCGGACCCTCGGTCGCATGAATGGTGCGGATCGCGCGGCCGATGCGCTGCGCGGCCTGGAACATGGTCGGCGCGTTCATCAGCGTCTCGAGCTCGCCGGTGTTGGCGTCTTCCATGCCCTCGTTCAGGGTCGAGAGCACCGACTGGCTGATGGCGAGGTTGCCGGCGCTCGCCACCGCCATGATGCGCTCGCCGGGCTTTGCGAAGATGTGCAGCTTGCGGAACGTCGAGACGTTGTCGAGGCCGGCATTGGTGCGGGTGTCGGCGATCATGACCAGCCCGTCACGCACCAGGATCCCGCAGCAATAGGTCATCATCCGTCCCCATGCGCAACCACGCCCGCGCACGAAACCACTAGCCAATTTCGGGCAGGTGGTCCAATCCTAACATCCAAAGCAGGAATGTGGGAGATGAGGATGCGCAGGAAACGCCGGCCAGGAACAGTGGCAGCCGTCGCCGTCATGCTGGCGGGACTTGTGCTCGCGGCGCCGGCGCCCGCCAGCGCGCAGAAGCAGGGCGGCACGCTGCGCCTCTATCACAACGACACCCCGCCGAGCGCGTCGCTGCTGGAGGAATCGACCATCGCCTCGGTGGCGCCGTTCGCCGCGATCTTCAACAACCTCGTGGTGTTCGATCCGGCCAAGCCGCACGAGAGCCTGGAGACCGTGATCGGCGATCTCGCCGAGAGCTGGTCGTGGGATGCGACCAACACCAGGCTGACCTTCAAGCTCCGGCAGGGCGTGAAATGGCATGACGGCCAGCCCTTCACCGCCAAGGACGTGCAGTGCACCTGGCGGATGCTGATCGGCAAGGCCGAGGGCGCCGACTTCCACCGCAACCCGCGCAAGGTCTGGTACTCGAAGCTTCAGGACGTCTCCATCAATGGCGACTATGAAGCGACCTTCGAGCTGAGCGAGCCGCAGCCGAGTCTCCCCGTGCTGCTCGCGAGCGCGTTCTCGGCCGTCTATCCCTGTCACGTGCCGCAGCAGGTGATGCGCACAAAACCGGTCGGCACCGGGCCGTTCAAGCTCGTCGAGTTCAAGCGCGGCGATTCGATCAAGCTTGTCCGCAACCCCGACTATTTCAAGAAGGACCGGCCCTATCTCGACGAGATCAGCTATCGCGTGATCGACAACCGCGCCACGCGGATGCTGGCGTTCTCGACCGGCGAGTTCGACATCACCTTTCCAAGCGACGTCACGATCGCGCTGCTCAAGGACATCAAGGCGCGCGCGCCAAACGCGATCTGCGAGACCACCAGCGCCGGCACGCTGATCAATTTGATGGTCAACCGCGTCAATCCGCCGTTCGACAATCCCGACATCCGCAAGGCGATGTCGCTTGCGATCGACCGCAAGCCGTTCAACACCCTCCTGATGGAAGGTCAGGGCCTTCCTGGCGGCGCGATGCTCGCGAAGCCGGTCGGCGAATGGGGCATGCCGCCGGAGCAGTTGTCGAAGCTCACCGGTTATGGCCCCGACGGGGCCAAGAACCTCGCCGACGCCCAGGCCATCATGCAGAAGCTCGGCTATAGCGATTCGAAGATGCTGCCGATCAAGATCCAGACCCGCAACCTTCCGACCTATCGCGAGCCGGCGGTGATCCTGGTCGACCAGCTCAAGAAGATCTACATCGCGGGCGAATTGGACATTCTCGACACGCCGCGCTGGTACGCGCGGCTCGCCAAGAAGGACTACACCATCGGGCTGAACGTCACCGGCGTCTCCGTCGACGATCCCGACGGCAACATCGTCGAGAATTATTCCTGCAACTCCGAGCGCAACTACACGCAATACTGCAATGCCGAGGTCGACAGGCTCCTGGCCG
>NZ_JAFAVV010000020.1 GCF_019242285.1 Bradyrhizobium sp. | reverse complement strand
TGAGGCCTTCACCCGGCATTCCCTGCGCCCTCTGCCTCTTCGAGGGCGGCCATCTCGAACAACTCGGGCACATCATGCCGCGAGAACATCTTCTCATGTCTCGGTTCGGGGGAAAGAATTCACCGCTTCGAGGCGGGCCGCTCAACCACTCGCAGCTTTCCGTCGGATTCCGGAGATGCTCTCGGTACTTTGACCTCATGCCAGATTCTGGGATCCGTAGCGGATTGTAGCTTCAGCCAATGATAATCGGTGTTCTGCCAGGGAACGATCGTGTCGCTGAGATTGTCCAGCACCAGATCCCCTTTCGTGGTCGCAACGAGAAGAACAAGGTGGCCACCTTCGGACTTCGTCTTGACGACGGCCAGCCGCAGAGCCTTCGCGGACAGCCCACGCTGGAGCAGTTCGTGCCGCTTGGTGACCGCATAATCGTTGCAGTCTCCCATGAGCGGCGCAATCCTCCAGCCTTCATGCACGCTGTCGGTGTAGCTCTTTTCCACGGGGCCTATGGCGGCGTTGACGCGATGATTGACGCGGTCCAGCAGGTCCGATCTTTCATCCGTCAGGTCGATCCGGCCCTGTCCGGTCAAATCCGGTCGACAGTCGGCGGGATAGCGAAGACAGAAGCGAACGTGCTGGAAGGGTGCCAGGCTCGGCGCAGTTTCAACGAGCGACGACGGAACCACGGCGGCCTGGGGCGGAAGCTCGCCCGCGCCGGCGCCGTCCGCAAGACGGCCGCCGGCGACGACCAGGAATAGCAGCGTCATTGACGTCGAACGCGACATGGCTCCCATCCGATCGAGGACAACACAAGTGCCGAGAACGAACGCATTTCTCCCGGCGCAGGACGGCTCGTACTCGCTTTCCTCAATGAAAGAACCAGAACCAGACAAGACATCCAAACATCGACCATAGCGCGACGCTCAGCACGATCGCCACGATCCAGGGCCAGGGAGAGGAATAGCGAATACCATCGCCGGAGCTCACGGTTTCGACCCGCCGCCCCGCGCAAGAATCCCCGACGACCGCGTTCACCCGAGCGCGCGCCAGTTTCGTCCCAACGGACGGCCGTGCCTTAGCGAACTTCATGACGATCGCGGCGAAATCAGCTTCCAGAACGAGTAAAACGCCGCCTCCTGCCTCCCTCGGACATTATGCCGCAACCGGCTCAACATGCTTTTCACGAGCGACGCAATTTAAATCGAAGCATTTAATTTGAGCGACACTCGCCGGTGGATCGATGCATTAAAAATGTTAATTATTAACTATAAGACCAACCTGATGTCGGCGGCAATGGCCTATTTCGAGGCCATCGCGAGCCATCGCCGGGGCGGGGGGCCGGATGACCCGATTCCGATCCGGGCGGCCAGCTGGCGTCAATGGAACCCTGGGCAAGCCCGGTTTTCGCCTCCTGGTCAAATACCTGCGGCGGATTTCCCGATGGGAAGGCAGACGCAGCTTCCTTTGCCACTCCGGTATCGTCCCTCGTCAACCATCGCGGACCGGGAAAGCCGGATCATTTTAACGCCGATATAAACAATCAGTCCAACGCGAGATGGCCACTTGCCGCATTAAATAAAATTGAATAGAAGTTCTTATACAGCTAAAATCCAGAATATTTTCCAGCTTATAAGATCAATTGCCCGTTCCGGCAGGTCACCCGGAACACCTCGGACGATCGAAGCGCAACTCAGGAAGCTTCAAGAAACATGCTACGCAACCAAAAACCGAGCCCGCTTCTGGATCCCCCTCAATACGAGCAGGGTTTGGAGAGAAGCGGCCCCGGAATGCTCAATTTGGCGGTGGGGTTCCTGCGAAGACACTATTTGGTGATCGCTGTTGCGGCCGCGCTCTCGGTCTCGGTCAGCATCGTCTTCCTGAAGATCGTGCCGCCGACCTATACGGCGCAAGTGAAGATCCTGCTGGGAAGCTCGAAGGCGCCGAGCGTTCAGCCGCAATCGACGCTGGACGATACGCCCATCGATCTGGACTCCCAGATTGAGATATTGAAATCCAAGGCGATCGCAACAGCCGTCATCAATCAGCTCAACCTTGCCAATGATCCCGAGTTCAACGGCAAAGGCAGTCCGCTGCATAACGCGATGGACATGATCCGCCGCATGTCCGGCATGGCGCCGCAGGAGGCGAAGATTCCGTCCATGGACGAGCTCGTCGACGCTTTCCAGTTCAGAATATCGGCTTTCCGGGTTACCAACGCCGTCATAGAGGTGGACTTCAGCGCCAGTGACGCGAAGCGGGCCGCGGTGATCGCGAATGCGATCGTCAAGAACTACTTCGATGACCAGCTCAAGGCGAAGACGGACGAGCACCATACCGTAACGGCCTGGCTGCACGATCGCCTGCAGGAGCTGGGCAACGACGCCCTGAACGCCGAGCGTGCGGTGAACGAGCTCAAGGCCAAGAGCAATATCGTTTCGGCCGGTGGCAAGTTCCAGGACGAAGAGCAGGTGAGTGCGCTCAACAACCGGCTCGTCGCGGCCCGCGCCCACACCGCCGAAGCGATGGCTCGAGTGAACCGGTTCGACACCATACTCGCTTCGAACGATATTCAATCAGTTCCTCTCACCGGCCTCGACGCGGTTCCGGATCGCGCCACGAACGCGCTCGGCAGCGGTCTCAACGCAGGCCTCAACGCGCCTGAGGGCGCGACGCTGGCATCTCCCAACAACACTCAAATCCTCAACAGCCTGCGCCAGCAATATCTCGAATACGCGAGACGAGAGTACGAATTCTCCGCCAAGCTCGGCCCTGACCACATGGTGGTCGTCAATCTCCACGCCACCATGAAAAGCATCCGTCAGACGATATTGGACGAGGTGCATCGCCTTGCCGAGATCGCCAAGGGAGATTTCGAGGAGTCAAAGCAACAGCAACGGGAAGTCGAGCAACAGCTGGCGCAGGCCGTATCGCGTTCACGAAATACCAGCTCCGCCGAGCTCAGCATACGGGAGCTCGAGACCAGCGCCAAAGGATACCGCGCCCTCTATGAGAGCTTCCTGCAACGCTACATGGGCACCGTTCAGCAGGGTTCATTTCCGATAACGGAGGCCCGCGTCATCTCGCCGGCATCGCCTCCGCAAAAGAAGAGCAAGCCAAAAACGACGCTGGTGCTGCCGATCGGCCTGTTGGGCGGAATTGCGTTCGGTGTCGCGCTCGGGTTGCTAGGGGAATTGAGAGACCGCGGCTTCCGAACGAGCTCTCAGATCGAAGATCGATTGCATTTGCCTTGCCTGTCGGTCGTTCCCCTCCTCAGACGTCGGAAAGTGAACGAGCTCACCAAGAACGCAGCCACCCTCATCGCCGCGCAGGCAGACACGAGGTCTGACCAGAGGATGGTAGCGAGGGGTTCCGGAACTTGCTGGGCCGCCTCGGCCATGCCGTCGTCCCGTTTCGCAGAATCGATTCGTTCGATTCGAACTGCCCTCGACCTGAGTCCGAACATGGCGCCGAGCAGGGTGGTCGGACTTACCTCGACACTTCCCAATGAGGGCAAGTCCACCATTGCGGCTTCGCTCGCGCAACTCGTCGCAGGGGCGGGAAAACGGGTCATCGTCGTCGACTGCGACCTGAGGAACCCGTCGCTCTCCGCCAATCTTGCGCCATATGCCGCGGTCGGCATTGCCGATGTCATTTCGGGTGAGCGGACACTGGAAGACGCGGTTTGGACGGACTCGGTGACGGGATTGGACTTCCTGCCGGGTAAGGGAGTTCCCCGCGCCAACCTCGACACTTTCTCCAGCGAACAGACCAAGAAGTTGTTCGATCAACTGCGCAAGACCTACGACTATGTCATCGTCGATCTCCCTCCGCTTGCGCCCGTCGTCGATACGCGCGTCATCTCGGCTCTGCTCGACAGCGTTGTTCTCGTCGTGGAATGGGGGCGCACCACGGCCGACGTCATCGAGCATGCCCTCAGTGCTGCGCCGAACGTCTACGACACCCTTCTGGGCGTCGTACTCAACAAGACCGACATGAAGGCAATGAAAGCCTACGCCAACCATTTTGGCGATTACTACAACCAGGAGCATTACGCCCGCTACGGCCAGCTGACGGCGGAATAGGATCCCCCTCTCCCGCCGGCGGCCGTCACCGGCAAGCCGTCAGCAGGTCCGTTCACGGCTCCGGTCGGTCTTCACCTGTGGTGCGCTGGCGTTCATGGAGGCGATCTGCCGCGGGATCGGCTCGCAACCACCTAGTTGCTGCCGGCTTGGAAGCGCCGCTTCAGGTCGAGAAATCGCCTCTCGAACAGCTCATAACTCAGGTAAGCCACCGCCACCGAGATCGAGATGCCCACCGTCGCCTGCAGTGCCACCGCCAGCCCGTGAGAGCCGAGCCAGTTCGCCAATTCCTGCTCGGTGCGGTTGGCGGCGAAGTAATAGGAGATGAAGTGGTGGTAAACATAGAGGCCGTAGCTATAGGTCCCGAGGAAGACCAGGGTGCGGTTGCGGAAGAAGCGCCAGGTCACCGCCGACTGCGGGGCGATCAGGACCCATGCCAGCAGGCAAGCCAGCAGGATCTGGAACAGCGCGGCGCGGATTGATGCGACGAGCTCCAGCCCGTGGCGGGAAACCAGAACGGTCCAAACGAAGGTGGCCACGACGCCCCCAGCGGCCACGATCGCCACGCGCGGCAGCGCCCGCACGAGCCAACCCAGTCCTCCCGGCCGGCGCACCAATACGGCCAGGAAGGCCCCGAGCGCCAATCCGTCCAGCTTGAAAGGCGTGAGAACGACGGTCGTCCACCAGCTCACCCCCATGGCAATTCCGATCACGCGGGCCAGCATGGCTCCCAACGAGATCGCCACACACACCGCAATGAGTGCTCGCGGCCGGCGCGCCAGCAGCAACACCACGAACGGCCAGACCAGATAAAAGTGCTCCTCGACCGAGAGCGACCAGAAATGGTTGAGATAGGAGAAGGACCATTCCTCGTGCCCGGCCAGGTAGACGTTGACGCCGTAGAGCCATGCCCAGGCCTGACGGTCCAGAAGGCTATCCAGCGTCGGCCCCTGCAGTGGCGGGATCAGCGGGGCCACGAAGAAGACCAGCATCAGCACGCCATAGTAGAGGGGAAAAATACGCAAGACCCGCCGCACGTAGAAATTGCGGAGATAGTGCGGCTTGTCGCGGGCTTCGTAGAGAAGGCCAGTGATGAGGAAGCCGGAGAGCACGAAGAACAGATCGACGCCGAGCAATCCGTATTTGGTCACGCCGACGATGGCGCGCTCGATCCAGTTGGTCGGCAGCATCTGTCCGACGAAGTGGAAGACCAGGACCATCGTGACGGCCAGGCCGCGTACGCCGTCGAGGGCCGGCAAGTGTCCGCCCAGGTCAGCGACCAGGCCCTGACTCTTCACCGGCACGGCGCCCGCGACCTCGGCCGCAACGGGTTTCGTCGGCGCATTCACGGGCGGTCGTCCCGAGATCGCATCGGATCATTGCGCCGACGCATGTTGCTAACAGTCGAGGTCACTGAAACTCCAGACCGCCAAGATGAAAGACTTTTCGCAGAAGTGGAGAGACGCCGATGAATTTCGGCGCCGCTCCGTGAGCCTTCAATTTCTTCTTCAGCATCAGCAGCAATCCGAGAAAGCGGGCATCGATGGCCTGTATGTTCGAGAAATCCAGCGTGACCTGCTTCATGGTCGCGGCCGCCTCGCGAAATGCAGGTATCGCCCGGTCCACGTGCCTGGCGTTGGCAGAGCCCGAAAGGCTCAAAGTGACGCTTTCGGAGGCGTGGACCTGAGTAACGATCAGCTCCTGCCTTCGCTCGTATCTGAGCCGCATCCACCACGTCCAAAATACAAAGGGCAGCACGTGGGTGAAAAGCAGGGCGATCATCGCCCTCCCATCATTCCAGTAGCGCTTCCAGAGGTATGGCTCCTCCTTGATCCGCCACAGCCACTCCAGTCCGAGTTTTCGCATCAATGGAGGAGCCCGCCGCACCGTGCCGGCCTGAAAATTGAGGGTGGCGCCGAAATGAGCCCGGACGGGAATGCGCAAGCGGTGATGGTTGCGCTGCAGCCAAAGGTTTCCCTTCTGACTTCCCAGGGCCACGACGAGGAAATCCGCTCCGCTCGCATTGATCTGGCCGATGATTTCATCGCTGCTCATCTCGTCCACCGAGCAGAATCCGGGATAGTACCACCCGACGACCTTCACACCGCTTCGCTGGCTGTTCAGCGTCCGCGCCGCGAGTTCGGCGACGCCCTGCGGACCTCCAAACAGAAATATCTTCAACGACTGCGCCGGGCTGACCTCGGTCTTGAGCGCGTCGAAGATGTCCGATCCGGCAGTCCGGCTCCTGATCGATATTCCGGCAAGGCGAGCGATCCAGACGATCGGCATTCCATCCGTGGTGCAGAGATCGCTCAGAATGAGCGATTCCCGAAACTCCCGGTCGGACCGGCTCAACACGAAATGATTGAGGTTCGGAGTCGAAATCATGAAGCAGAGCTTGCGGTGTGCGGCCGCTTCGATCCGCCGGAGAGTTGCCTGCAATCCGACGGCATCCAGGGGAACTCCAAGGATGCAATAAACCTCGCGGGACAGATCGTCTGGCACGATCCGGTCTCCGACGCTGGCGGCTTCGCCCCGCTCGGACGATTCAGCGTAGCTGGCAGGCCGCACGCGTCCCGCTTGGGGCGCTCGAGCGGAGCTGGACCGTTCAGGCGTGGTCAATAACGGCTGCCCCACTTACACCCCCACTTCAATTGAACGCGCCCGATGGAATGAGAGTCTGTCGTGCGCTCCCGGGCTTTTCGTCGCTCGTCAGCCGCGTGCGAAAAAGCTGTCGCTGCTCAACCGCAATCGCCGGCCAGCCGACCAAGACCGCATTTAAATATATTTTCCAATTTAATTTGGCAATGAATTAATTGTTTAATTTTGTCATGTGATTAATTGACAAATGAGCAGGGCAAATAACACCGAAACAGGCAGCCCCTCGGACCCGGCGGGAGTTCCAGCCTGTTCCAATGCTGCTGGAAGCCGTCCGGTCGACGGAAGGACGCTCGACTCGCCCTCATTAATATTATTCTCGCCGATCGCCTTCGCGGCGCGCTAAAATACTCTCCGACGCTTTGCTTCGCGGCGGATGGGTGATAATATTTATTTGCTCCGGCTTGTTGGCCACGGGCCAATTTCCGCCAAAGTGTCATAATGCCCAAAGTATTGACGCGCTCTTCCAAATCGGGACTGGTGCAATCCTCCGCGGCGGTCATCGACAAGTACACGATCATTCCGGTGCTGGCGTGCGTTTACGCCGAAATCATTCAGCCGTTGCTTGCGTACATGTCGAGCACGCCCCTCACCGGCACCGGCATGTCCATCGCGCAGAGGTTGGAGGCCATTACGGCGCCTCGCCCGGAGAACAAGATCTTCTGGCCGGCGCTGGCAGCCATCGCATTGATCATGGTGGCACGAAATTGGTCCAAGATCAGCATCCCGCTTCATATCAAATGGCTGTTCGCATATCTGGCCTTGGCCGCGGTAAGCGTCTTGTGGGCATTCAAGCCGGAGATGTCGCTCACGAGATTTGTTCTGCAGGCGGCGATCGTGACATCGATTACCCTTCCGGCCCTGCTTGCGTCTCAAAAGGCGGACATGATCCTCGGCCTTTTTCTGTGCTTTACGGTCGCGGTCATCCTCAATGTTCCGTTCGTGTTCAATCAGACTCCGAACATGGTTGAGAACGAGAGCATAGGATATCCGGGGTACTTCTCATTCAAGGGAATACTGGGTGAATGTTCAGCGATCGCCCTTTTGCTGTGCCTCTACCAGATGACCTACAAGGGCTGGCGACGCACATTGGCAATCCTGGTCGCCGGCCTCTCCGTCTACATGATGATCCTCAGCCAATCGAAGGGATCGCTCGGCCTGTCGCTTCTGTCCCCCATGCTCGCGGGAATCGTACTGGCGATCACGCGGCGGACGCGCACTTTCCCCGAGTTCGTACTGCTCCCCCTGGTGCTGGCCTATTGGGTCGTCTCGACCGTGATAGGAGACGTGATCAATCGATTCTCATATTACGTCTATGGCAACTACACGCTGTCGGGACGCACGGTCATATGGGATTTCATCGACATTGAGATCGCGCGCCGTCCGTTCCTAGGATGGGGATACCAGTCCTTCTGGCTCGTAGGAATGGACGCGCCCAGCGTTACTGACGCGCCAGGCTGGGTCAAAACGATGCCATCCTCCCACAACGGTTATTTGGACATCATGGTGGACACGGGATATTTCGGCCTTGCGATCTTCCTGATGTTCATTTTCACGACGCTTCACGTCATCGGGCGCTCGGCCAAACAGGAGCCTGCTCGGGCGTGGTTCCTGCTTTCACTCGCTCTCTACGTCATTCTGCAGAATTTTCTCGAAACTTCCTGGATGCACGGCATGGATATGCTGTGGCTGATTTTTCTGGTCGTCGTTGCTGAGGCCGGTCGGGAACGGCAACCTGTCCGTCGTCTTGTCCCCCAGCCGGCCTTTCGAAGTCGGGTTCAGGGCCGTGTCGTCGCGGACCGCCGCAGGGCCTCTCCGCAGGCGTGGTCTGCTCCTGAGCCCTTTGCTCGCCTGGAGGACGGCCAGCCGTGACCACTCTGTCGGACACGGTCACAGTTGCAATGGCGGACGCCGTCACCTCGGCGACCGCGAAGTGTCCGTTCAGGCCACACCAGCAATTGTGGAAACTTGAAGTCGTCGTTCGGCTGAAGACCGAACGCCCCATCTGCTGCGATCGTCAACCCCCGGTGTCCAGAAGACGAAGAACGACTTGGCGGAAGCCTCGGGCCAGCGGCGCCACCGGTACGATCGCACGAATTTCAGGACGATTCTGACATGCAGCGACCAGTGTTTCTCGACAACATCCTTGAGCACACGGCGACCCGCTTTCTGCAAAATATTCACCGCGTAACGCACCGAATGCCCGTCAGGCTCCGTACGCTGGAGAAGCGGCGGGTGCTGGTCCTGGCTGCCCATCCGGACGATGAGGTGATCGCCGTTGGCGGCAACCTTGCTTTGCACCAGCGCCTTGGCAGCGAGGTGCTTACACTGTTCGTCACGCTGGACGCTCCGGCCAACGATGTCGGCCGACGCGCCGAGGCGGAAGGAGTCGCGCGTCTCCTGGGGTTTGATCACCGGTTCCTGGGCTTTCCCGATGGATCGGTCTCCCTGCACGAAAAGGGGGTCGCGCGCGCTTTTACCGACGCGATCCTGTCGTTCCGTCCTGACGTGATCTATTGCCCTTTCCCGGGAGATCATCATCGGGACCATCAGTCGACGGCGGCATGCGCCGGAGCGGCGGTCGAGGCGAGCGGCTACCTGGGCGAGGTGTGGTGCTACGAGTTGTGGTCGTGCTTGTGGCCGAACGTCGGCATAGACATCTCCTCGGTTGCCGACACCAAGCGCGAGGCCATCAATTGCTACGCCTCCCAGGTCGCCTATGTCGATTACGTCGAGGGAGCGCTTGGCCTCAATCGTTATCGCGGCCTCAAGCTCGGCGTCGGATATGCGGAAGCCCTCTTCGCTTGCGACCCGCGGACGTTCACCGCCGTTTGCCGAACGCTTTCGGTCGTGTGATCGGAGGAGCGCGATGCCGATAATCCGAGAGGCACGGAGCGACGATTTCGAGCGAGTCTATCCGCTCCTGCTCGAGTTCGAGAATCCCAACCTGACGGCGGAACACTGGCGACAGCTTTTCATCGATCATTTTGGACAGCAGAACGGTCGCTTCGGTTGGGTGCTGCTCGACGGCGATGAAGTCGTGGGTTTCGTCAGCACCATCATGAGCGAGCGCACGATCCGCGGAGAGACGACGCAGCTCTGTAACACCTCCAGCTGGATCGTCAGACCCGAGTATCGCAAGCACAGCCTGGCGCTGCACGCCAAGATCGTCGCCGACAAGAACGTGACGGTGACGAATCTGAGTCCTACCGCTCAAGTCCTCGCGCTGCTCGACAAGCTAGGCTATACGCTGATGGACAAGACGGAGCGGATTATTCTGCCCGTGCTGACTGCCCGGACCTTCTTCGACCGCAGCGAGATCCTGACGAGCGCAGCCTCTCTCGAGGCGGCGCTCGAGGGCGAGAACTTGCGCTTTTTCCACGATCATCAGCTGCCGTTCAATCGTCATGCGCTGCTTCGTACGCCCGACGGTGACTGCTACATCATGATGAACCGGAACCTGAAGGCGGTCCGGGGAAACCTGCGTATTCCGTTCGCCCGCGTACATCACATTGGCGCGCCTGATATCTTCGCGAAGCACCTGGAGAAGCTCGCGGTGCGGGTCGCCACATCCCTCAAGGTCGCGGCGCTGATCGTTGATGATCGGATGCTGCAAGGAGTGGCGCCCTGGCATTCGTTCATGAGACCGGGCGGCAGACGAAGTGCAGCCTTTCGCTCGAAGACGCTGGCCGCGAACGACATCGATGGTCTTTATACCGAAGCCGTACTTCTGAACTACTGATTTGCAGCAAGACTGGAAAGAAAAATGGTTGAGAAATTGATCGAGACAATCGCCAGGGCGTTGCGGGTGCCGCCATCGACACTCACGCCCGAGACCGGACCGGGCGACCTGCAGGTATGGGACTCGCTCGCACAGATCAACGTCGTCTCGGAGATCGAGGCTGAGTTCGGCGTGTCGATTCCATTCGAGCAAGTCGCTGAAATCCAACACGTTCGCGATTTTCTTCCTTATCTCGGGAAGACATCATGAAAAGCGCCCTCCTCTCCAATGTCAACGTCGAGTCCATCGCTCGCCAGATCGGGCGCCACGAGGTCCATATCGCGCAGGGCTTCGGGGTGTGGACGCAGGAACTGGCCGACCCGGCCTCGGCCACATTCAGCTTTCAACCAGCAAGCATCTTTCTCATCCTGGATGGTGCCGAGCTGCTGCGTGGCCAGCGTGGACTGCAGCCGCTGCTGGCCGAGCTCGACGAACACCTGGCCTGGATCGACCGTGCTGCCGCACATTTCCCGGGCATCAAGTTTTTCGTCTCGACGATCGACGTGCCGACACGAACGCTACGTCCCGTCAAGGACGAGCGGATCGAGCGGCTCATCGAGGAACACTGGCACGAGGGTATCCGCCGCGCCAGCGCCGCCTCTGCCAACGTCTACATCTTCGACCTCAAGCAATTGATCGAGGAGTCGGGTCGCTTTCACTTCTATTCGAACAAGCGCTGGTATCTTGGCGGACTCCGCTTCTCGACGACCGGCGAGAGGCTCATTGCCGGAGAGATGGAGCGCATCCTCGACGCCCAGATGGTCGCGCGGAAGAAGTGCCTCCTGCTCGACCTCGACAATACATTGTGGGGCGGCGTCGTCGGCGAGGATGGGATCAATGGACTGCAGTTGTCGGAGACCGGTCCGGGCGCGCGATACAGGGATTTTCAGCTCCGCGTCCGGGAGCTTGGCAAGATGGGGATCATTCTCGGACTGGTTTCGAAGAACAACGAAGCTGATGCCCTCGAGGTCTTTGAGGCGCACGAGCACATGGTGCTGAAGAAAGATGACTTCGCAGCGATCAAGATCAACTGGTCGCCGAAGGCCGAGAATATCGCCGCACTCGCGGAAGATCTCGACATTGGCATCGACAGCATCGTCTTCATCGATGACAATCCGCTGGAGCGCGAGGCCGTCAAGAGTGCTCTGCCGGAGATCACCGTTCCCGACTTTCCGAGCGACACAAGCGAGCTCCCCTCCTTTCTCGAAAGGGTTTACAAGGAGTGCTTTTTCACGATCGAATCCACAGAAGAGGATCGCAAGCGTACCAAGACCTACCTGGCCAACGCAAAGCGCGCCGCCGAACGCACAATGGCTTCCTCGATCGACGAGTTCCTCGAAGGGTTGCGAACGAAGATATTCTTGACGCGGGCCGGTGAGGAGGATTTCGGCCGCGCCGCTCAACTTACTCAGAAGACGAACCAGTTCAATCTGACGACGCGCCGCTATTCCGAGCAGGATCTGCGCACGTTGGAATCGACGCGTGGCGGATCGGTATACATCGCGTCGGTAGCGGACAAATATGGGGACAACGGCAAGGTGATCGTCGGCATATTGCGCAGAGCAACGCCCGACACCGCCGAACTGGACACCTTCCTGATGAGCTGTCGCGTGCTGGGCCGCTTCGTCGAGGACCAGGTTCTGGATCATTTCGTAGGGGAACTGCGGCGCGACGGCTTTTCCAGGCTCCAGGTCCGGTTCACGCCCACGCGAAAGAACGCGCCGGCCCGTGCCTTCGTCGAGCGCCTGCATGGAGGCCGATTGCTGCCATCGGACGCGGAGAGCGGAGAGCTGATCTGGGAATTCGACATAGCGAAGGCATCGCCGGTCACGAAGCCCGCGTATGCCGAACTGGTGGCGAAGCAACTTCTGCTTGACGAGGTCGTTTCGTGACGGGCATGCCGACAAAAATCAACCACGTGGGCCTTGCCGTTCCGGACATTGAAGCGTTCCTCCGCAAGTCCGCTCCCCTGTACGAACAATTCGGGCGCGGCCCGATGATTGTGAATGAACGGCAGAAGGTGCGCGAACTGTTCGTGACGGATGGCGCAACAACCATCGAATTGCTCGAGCCGCTTGGAGCCGGCTCGCCGCTTCAGTCATTTCTCAACAGAAATCCGACGGGCGGTCTCATCCATCTCGCGCTCGAAGTTGCCGACCTCGACGCCGCCATTGCCCGGGTAACGGCGGCGGGCGGGCGCCTGGTCGTCGCCCCTGTTCCGGACGTCGCCTTCGGTGAGCGGAGGATCGCCTTCGTTTTCCTCGGAGGTCAGATCACGGAATTGATCGAACTTCCTCGATAGTGTCGCTTCGCTTGCCAGGACTTTTTGGAACGGACGATTGATAGGCCTGGGTCGACGGCAAGCTTCCGTCGGGCCGGCATCCGGGCCCAGCGCGCCCGACTCACTGCATCATGCAAGTCGGCATTTTCCCCCGTTGCAGGCAGGCCATCGCCGGCAGGATGCTGGTGCTGCCATTCGAGGGATTGACCCAGGGCCAGGGGTTGGCACCGAAAAAGGGTGGCTTGGTCGCGAGATAAAGGGAGTCCGGAATTGCTTCCGGCGCGGCGGATCCGTCCTCCCCGCCGACGCCGTACCATTTTTGCGAGCGCGTCACCCAATCCCAGTTGCCGTCGCGGAGCTGCGTTTGATATGTCGTGGGTACCCATGTCCAACCGCCGGCCTGCAGTGAGCCGATCGACCACATCGTCACTTCGCCATTCCTGGGAAATCCATCCAGCCGTTCGTATGTCCAGGTGTTCTGCGCATAGGAATAGCCGTTCTTCTTGTAGCTCAGGAGCGACTGCCCTTCGAATCCGAGCACGTTGCCGACAAAGTTCGTGTAGTCGCTATGCGCTTGCACATCAACGGCGGTGCGCCCCTGCAAGTCCATGTAGGGATAGACATTGAATTTGTACGTGTCCAGCGGCGGGTGAGCGGCGCGAAGTCCGGACAGATGATTGCGGAAGACGGTGATGTAGATCGAGTTGCCCCAGAAGCTGTCGCCCTTGTAGTTGTGGCTGTAGTTTCCTTCCAGCAACTCCATGTGCGGCGTCGTGTAGTGCCCCGCGTTCAGTCCGGCCTCAGGCATGCTCGGATAGGTCGCCCCATAGGCATCGTCCATATAGTTGTAGGCGATGACATTTCCGCCTCCGCTGGCTCGCACGACGATATCCTTGTTGCCACCCCATATCGCGTTGTTCTCGACAAGATTGTCCGACGCGCCCCAATTGAGCCCGACCAGGTATCCCGCACCGCCCGGATTCGGGTCCGGAGTCTCGTGGATGTAGGAATCCCGCAAAACGCTTCGGAACGTCCCATAGAAGCCGACCGATGTGCCGCCCGACCAGTGCGCCTCGATATTCCTGACCCAGCAATAGGCGCAGAGGTTCACCGAGACGTTGCCATGACCATCGCCTCCCATCCCGCCATAGACATACAGATCCTCGATGCCCAACCGGCGCAGGATAGGGTTTGCATATCGCGACAGTTGGGCCCCGTATTCGGCCTTGAACGTGATGTGGAACGGTGTCGAAAACGTCACGGTGTTACCATTCACTGCGGTTACTTCCAGCATCTGTGCAAGTGAACGGTCCTGGCGTGAGAACCATCTCCGCGAACCGCCGCCCGGGGGCTCGTGCTGCGGGCCCCACCAGACTCGGGGGTCATTATCCGTTACTTGGTCGAGCAGTACGATTTCCCCGACCGCAATCCCGGGGTTGCTCCGCAGGGTCAGCGAGTATGACCCCTTGATGGCGTCCGCGGCCAGATCGACCGAGGATGAAAATTGGGATGGATTATGTCCCACATAGATGACGGCGAAGCTTCTGTTGGTGTCTCGATCGGCTTTGATCAGCCGTGTGCCTCCTTTGCCCGACCCGAGTTCGCCCGTACCCGAACCACGCAATGTGCAATCGGATTTCCTGAAGTGCAGACCCTCACCGTTGATGTTGAACGTTCCCGGGGCGAGCTTGATGACCTGATCGTGTGGACACGTGTCCAGGGCCCTCTGGATCGCCGCCGTATCGTCGAGCGTCTCGCCACGCGGAGAGAGCGTCTGGAAAATTGTGGTACGATCAGGGATGCCGCCGACGGCGTTGAGTCCCGGGTTCCATGTGGTGATCCGATCTGCCGGAATGACGCCGGCCAGGGTCGCTCTCTGCTCTGCCGTCGCTCCGCGCGCGGCGTCCTGAGCGAGAAGGCGGCCGCGCTCCGTCTCATCCCCGGCCGAGCTTTCCGTCAAGAGCGAGAAGATGAACAATACGGGCAACACGCACGACCAACGACGCATACCATCCATCAGTTGCATCGTGCATTCTCCTGCTGTCGGGGTGCGCAGGCGCGCTTCTTCTGGAAAGCAAAAAACGTATCGCCCGACAATATTTATCATACCGTCAAATTTAAAGTGTTTTATGGCGCCGGCGACGGCACGGCGCGCAAGCAGCTGGTTCCCACCGAGTTCCCGGCGGCCCAACGGCATGAACACCAATAACCCCCCGGCTCAATTAATCATCCACCCGATTAATGGCCGGGCGTCACTGCCAAGATTCAAATCTCATTTGAAATTAAACTGCCGGCAGTATAAAATTAAGTTATTAAATCCAGGTTCGACAACGTATTATGTCTGAATTGCCCGATCATACCATCGCCGGGAAGGAGCCTGACAGCCGCGCCGGGACGACCGACGAAGGGATTTTTCCCATACGGCACTCCCGGCGCTATTTGCTCATCTCGCCCTGTCGGGACGAAGCACGCTACCTGAGGCGCACGCTCGACAGCGTGGCGGCCCAGTCGCTGCCGCCAACATTGTGGATCGTCGTGGATGACGGCTCGTCCGACGAAACCCCGGCCATCCTCGAGGAATATACCCGCCGCCTGCCCTATCTTCGTGTCGTGCGCCGGGATGACCGCGGCGGCCGGCAGGTGGGGCCCGGCGTCATCGAGGCCTTCTATGCCGGCTTGGCGACAGCAAGCCTGCATGACTTCGACTATCTGTGCAAGCTGGACATGGACCTCGATCTTCCCGCTCGCTACTTCGAACTGCTGATGGAGCGGATGGAGAGCGATCCGCGAGTGGGGACCACGTCCGGCAAGCCCTGGTTCGTCCATCCGAACAGCGGTGTACTGGTGCCGGAGGTCTGCGGGGACGAGATGTCAGTGGGTATGACAAAGTTCTATCGCGTGGCCTGCTTCGAAGAGATTGGCGGCTTCGTGCGTCAGGTCATGTGGGACGGGATCGACTGCCATCGAGCCCGCATGCTCGGCTGGATCGCCGAGAGCATCGATATCGACCCCCTCCGCTTCGTTCACCTGCGTCCCCAGGGCGCAAGTCAGAAGGGCGTTTGGACGGGACGCATCAGGAAGGGCTTCGGCCAATACTTCATGGGTACGTCGCCATTCTATCACTTCATAGTGGCTCTGTATCACCTGCCGGCCTACCCGGCGCTGATAGGGAGCGTGGCTATGCTATGGGGCTATTTCGGTAGCTGGCTTCGAGGCCTGCCTCGCTACGAGGATGCCGAATTCAGGCGCTTCTTGCGCGCCTATCAGCATGACTGCCTGCGTCTGGGCAAGCGTGCCGCGACCTCCCGCATCAACGCCGAGCGGGCATCGCTTTGGCGCGACCGACACCCGAGGCCGGACTTCGCGTCGTCGATTGCGAACGCGCCCCTCGGACAAGGCGGTCTTGCCTGAGCACGGCGGCCACGATCAACATCAGGCGCGTCCGGCGCGCCACCCCTGCATTCTCTCGCGTCCGGAGAGCGCCCCAGAGACTGCATCTCGAACGGCTGGCGCAGTCCGCGACTTCGACTGAATCACCACGGCGATATCGGTCGGCCGGACACTGCCGATGAAAGCGGCGGCGCTGTCCTCGGTCAGCGGAGTTTGCTCCCAATAGACCTTGCAGAGAGAATCGTCCGAAACGAACGAGTTGGCAGATGCACCGACCACCTCGTCAACGAAAATGCCATAAAGCACGCATTCCGAGAAATCGAGCTGGCCGGCGATCGCGGTAGGCCACGGCCGCTTCGTCGTGGCCGCGACCCGCGCCAACATCTGCCTGACGATTTTCGGATCCCAAGCCAGCGGCGACGAGATGTAGTCGGGATAGGGAGGCTCGGCCTGTGGCAGTCCCAGGAGCTCCCGGGCGACCTTATGCCATGTCATGTGACGCGCCAGCCGTGTGTCAATCTGGTCCGGCTTGCAGAAGAACCGGACGTTGCCATTGCGCACGAACATCTCGGGGGTGAACGGCCGAACAAACTCGACGTCGGAGTCGGCGACGAGCACCACGTCGTCCTGCGAAGCCGCTATCGCGGCGAGCTTGATCACCTGCTGCTGGATCCAACCTCGCACCGGCGGGAACGGCTGGGCAAGGTTGACCATGATATTGACTAACGGCAGTCGTACGAAAGAGCGAGGCAACAGGTCGGCCTCGCAACGGACCTCCACGCGCGGGCCCGCCAGCCGACCGAACAACTGCAGGTCGGTCCGCGGCACGACGATATGATGATGAACGGTGTCGGGCGAGCAATCGAGTACCGACCGGTTCAACGAAGCGCAAAGCTCGAAGTCGGGCGCATACGATTTCGTCATCACAGCCATGCGGGTCACGGCTCATCTCCTTATGATTTTCAGCACTCCGTCCAACAGCGGCTTGCCGGCTTCGTGGGCGTCTTCGTTCGTCGTGGCAAGGTGCGCTGACGGGAGGGGCTCCAGAACGGGACCTCGGATATTTGGGAAAGGTTTATTTCGACTTCGGCAGCGCTCGATATCCGTAACACTGCGGCAACTGACCGCAGGTCGCCGCAGAGCCGATTTGCGGTCCGAGCTTGACTTTTTCTCAGTGGAATAAGGTTAATAATGCTCACCCTGCATAATTCGTGCGGTGGGCGCGAAAATCGCGAATTGAAATCAGATTATTTTGACATTTAATTCAGCTATAATAAAGATAGTTTGATCGACATAATGTGAGAGACGGAGGGACGGACATCCCTTCGATGTCCTGCAAGGGATCATATTTCGTGAAATTGTCGCAGCGCCAATGCTTGCCCACTACCCGCGTCCGAATCGTCCGCCCGCCTTGCGAGCAAGGCTTGGATTCCAACCGTAACTCATTGAAATCGGATACTCCCGTCATGGGTCGGGCGGATTTTCCGGCGCAGGCCGTCCAGCGGCCGGCATCGGCCCGCGCGCAACGATCGTGTTCCGATCATAGCTTTATCAATTAGGATTGACGAACGTATGCATAGCGGGCTTTCGGTGACACTGGCGACCGCCGGAGCTGGCGGCACGATTGCAGCCGTCCGTAACCTCGGCGCGAGCGGCGTCGACGTCGAGGTCATTTCGAGTGAGTGGCTGGCGGCGGCGGCATGGTCGCGCCACACGAAGCGCACCCATTCTGCCCCCTCGGAAAGCAACGTCGAACAATTTCTCGATCGGCTGCTCGCGATTGGCGAATCCAACCCGGGTCGGATCTTGCTGCCGACGTCGGACGCGACGGCGTGGATCTATGCCGAGAATGCGCTCCTGCTGAAACGTTACTTCCGCTTGTATCATCCTACCATCACCACGTTGCGAAGGATTCTTGACAAGAAGCTGTTCGAGCAGGCGGCCCTCAGCGTCGGTTTGTCGGTGTTACCAAGCTGGGATCCGCCAGGTCTCGAAGAACTCGAAGCGCTTGCGCCGAGCCTGCCCTTCCCGGTCCTCATCAAACCGCGTACCCACGTCCACCGCATCAACAATGACAAGGGCGTGGTGGTCGCCACGTCCGACGAATTGATCCGCGAGTATCGCAGATTTGTCGAGCGGGAGCAGGGACGGACTGCCGGCACTCCCCTGCTGCCGGATGCCAGGCGGCCGATTCTACAGAAGTTCGTTCGCGTGACGGACGAGGGCGTGCTCTCCGTCACCGGCTTCATCGATCGAAGCGGCGAGCTTTTTGTGACCAGGGCGGCGAGGAAGGTGCTTCAGCGCTCCCAGCCCGTGGGCGTCGGCGTGTGCTTCGAGGCCCAGCCCGCGCCCGCCGAACTGCCGGATCTCGTTCGCGGCCTGTGCAGGGAGCTGGACTACTTCGGACTCTTCGAAGTCGAATTCATCCGGAACAATGGCCATTGGGCCGTGATCGATTTCAATCCGCGCATGTTTAGTCAGGTCGGAATGGACATCCGCCGCGGCATGCCGCTTCCGCTGCTCGCCTGCCTCGACGCGGTCGGAGATACCACCTCCTTGCGTGAGGAAGTCGCGAGGGCGCAATCGGGCGACGACGATCGTGTCGTCTTTAGCGACCGCTTCACCTTACGGGCAATTCTCGTTGCGCAGTTCCTCACCGCGCGCATGTCCAGCGAACGCCTCGCAAGATGGCGCAACTGGATGAAGGCGCACGCCGGTCATGCCGTCGACTTCGCGGCCGATCGCAATGATCGCCTGCCCGGCATCGTCCACATGCTCTCCGAACTGTATCTCGGTCTTAGATCGCTACCACGCTTCGTGTGTGCGAAATCGACGGCTGCTCCTTCGACCCAATTGGCAAAGGACGCACTTGAGAGGCAGCCGTCGTGAACAAGGTTTCAGTCGCAATCGTCGGAGCGGGCCCATACGGTCTTTCGCTGGCCGCCCATCTTGCGGCCCGCAATATCGAGCACCGCATCTTTGGGCAGCCGATGCAGTTCTGGTCGGGCATCGCAGAGGCCGGCGGCGAGCGATATCTCAAGTCCTACTGCTTCGGAACGAATCTCTCGGCGCCGATGCCGGGCTTTGCCTTTGCCGACTATAATCGCCCGCGCGGGCTGGAGACCTTCGAGCCGTGCTCGATGGAGAACTTCACCGCCTATGGACGCTGGTTCCAGCAGAACCTGGTCCCGTCGGTCGAGCGCGTCGAGGTCGAGCGGATCGAACGGCAAACCGGCGCCTTTGTTCTGCGCCTTGCTGACGGCGGACGCTGCGATGCGGAGCGGGTCGTCATCGCAACGGGCCTGTCGCTATTTGCCAGTCTTCCTCCGCTCCTGGCGTCACTTCCTTCCGCGCTCGTCGCCCATACGTCGGAGATATCGAGCTTCGCCGCGTACAGCGGCCGCGATGTCGCAGTCGTAGGAGCCGGGCAATCAGCCCTCGAAGCGGCGGCCTTGCTCCATGAAGTGGGCGCACGGCCGCAACTCCTGGTGCGCGAGGACGAGCTTCTGTGGCAGACGCGCGTTTCGCGCGAACGAAGCCTGTGGCGGCGGGTGCGCTCGCCGATTGCCGGTCTGGGAACGGGGCCGAAGGCGTGGACGCTCACCCATTTTCCAGGCGCAATGCACAACGTGCCCGATGCATGGCGGACGCGATTCACGAAAAGCCATCTTCCGGCCGAGGGAGCCTGGTGGCTGCGCGACCGCGTCGAAAGAAAAGTTCCGGCGCATCTCGGTGCCGCCGTCGTCGAAGCGGGTGAAACCGGCAGCCGCGTCGCGCTCAAGGTCCGTCTTGCAACCGGCGGCACGCGGCAACTGGTCGTCGATCATGTCGTCGCCGGCACCGGGTACAACCTCGACGTCGAGCGCCTCAGCTTCATCGAAAAGAGACTGCGCGATGCGATCGTGCGTCTGGAGCGTTCCCCTCGGCTCAATGCCTCCTTCGAGACATCGGTGCCCGGACTGCATTTCATCGGCCCTTCGTCGGCGATGAGTTTCGGTCCGCTGTTCAGATTCGTGGTTGGCGCTGAATACAGCGTGCAGGTCCTGTCGGCCGGCCTTGCGCCGAGAGTCAGACAACGGGCCGCATGAGCCAAGCCGGTCCGATAGCGTTCCTGCCGGGCGCCGGCGGTGGCGTGCCCGATCTCGACGTGTTCAGAGACGGCTCAAGCGATCGGCACCAGGTCGAGGTGATCGCCTATCCCGGATGGAGGCGTTATGTCGTCGAGGGATATTCCGCGAATGATTTGATCGATGACCTGGCTGCCGAGATCGCCAGAAGAGTACCTCAGGGACCCATTCGGATCGTTGGCGTCTCAATCGGCGGACACTTCGGCTACGCCGTCGGATTGCGGCTTCAGAACCGGGGCCGCCAGATCGCGGGCTTGTGCGCGATCGATTCGATGATGATCCAATCGTCCGGGCCCTCGAAAGGATGGAAGAAACGCGCGTTGCAGCAGGCGCTGGAACTGCTGCGCAGCCGCAGTCTGAGCGGCCTCATTCACTTCGTGCGCTCGAAGTTCTGGCGCGCGCTGATGAGAGCTCTCGGCGACCGGCTGACCGCGGTGGCTCGACGCCATTCGACGAGGTTGCCCCGGGTTTTTGCGCTTGATCCGCTCCTCGAGGAAGAGCTGAACATGCGTCTCCTGATCAGAACGTCGGCCTCCTGGTTTGGGTCGCTTGACTGCAATCCGATCCCGCTGAATGCGCCGACCGTCCTGCTGCGGACCAAGCTCGTGGCCGGTGACGAAGAATCCTGGCGGCGTCGATGCCCCAACATCGGAATCTTCGAGATCTCCGGCAAGCATCACAATCTGTTCGATGCCGAGAACGTCGCAGAGCTGCACGAGGCCTTCGTCGGGGCGACGCGCGACTGGCGAAGGTGAACCTCCGCCGCTCCACCACTATGCCACAGCAAAGACAGAATCTGACACCGGAACGGTGGCGGCGGAGCGGCGCCGCCGTCATCGGGCCAGCGATATCCTGAAGCCATCGGCCCGGGGTTCGAGGGAACCAGCCGCAGCGCAACCTTGATGCTGCGCCAAAGTAATCATCGGCAAGACTGGAACCCGTTCGCATTATGGTCGCGCCAAAATTAAACCATTTAATTTTGCGGCAGCGAATCGCGGTGATGCGTCAATTTGTACAATACTATCGAATAACGAATCTCTTAATGTAAATGCGCTTTAAAGTGGAGTTTGCAGATGAACTTCGCGAGCGCGGTAGCACGAAGAGTCCGAAGGCATACGTTAGGTCCGCTGCCGGACGATCCAGCCAGAATGCGACTGGCATCGCCAGTCATGATTGATCTGTCCAACAAGGTTGCTCTCGTCACGGGAGCGGCCGGGGAACTCGGCCGCCCGATCGCACGAACGCTGGCCGCGTGCGGCGCCAAGGTCGCGATACACTATCAATCGTCACGCGATGTCGCCCAGAGGCTTTGCAATGAACTGAACGCCGACGATGCGACTCGCGCTTGCACGGTGTCCGGAGACGTTGGCAAGCTGGACGACGTGCTGGCGATGCGTCCGATCATCGAGGAAAAGCTCGGCCCGGTGGACATCGTCGTCAACAATGCGGTGACCTGGTTCCAGGAGCGGCCCGTCATCGAGCAGAGCTTCGACGATTTCGAGCGGGTCTTTCGCTCGTCGGTCATTCATGCCTGGGCGACCGCCCGCGTTTTCTCCGAGCCGATGATAGAGCGAAAGTGGGGACGCTTCATATCGCTCGGAACCGAAGTTACGAGCCAGGCTCTCGTCAATCGGGCCCCCTACTCGGCAGCGAAATGTGCAATGGACGGCCTTCTTCGTTCGCTGGCGCGGGAACTCGGACAGCATTGCATCACGGTCAATCAGGTCGCTCCGGGCTGGGTCATTTCGGACAAGGATCGTCGCGACCGCGACGAGGTGCAGCCCTTGTACGAGAGCGGCGTCCCGCTCAGACGGCGGGGATACGATCAGGACGTGGCCTACATGATCGCATTTCTTGCGTCGGACCTGGCAAGCTTCGTCACCGGCGTACGAGTGCCGGTGTGCGGCGGAAACATCATGTCGGAAGCCTGATCAGCCGCAGAGCCTGCGCCGGGATGGTCGCCGCGGTTCTGCCGAGCGCCCGGCCACGGGCGCGTATCAACACCGACTAGCGAAATACGCGGTTCCGATGGCACCATCGGACGAAGACATAGACGGACCACACCCGCGACCAATACATGCCCGGCGCCCCCTCCAGGAAGGCGCGCCATAGGCGCTCCACCGCAACGGGATCGAGGCCGACCGGAGCAATGGCCTGCGGGTCGCGGAGCGTCTGATCCATCACGCTTTGCAGCCCGGTCCGGATCCAGCGATCCAGCGGCAGCACGAAACCGCTCTTTGGCCGGTCGAACAACGCGGGATCGAGGCCGCGCAGGCCGATGCGCCGCAGGATCGCCTTGCTGCGCATCGGTTGATAGCGGTTCCGATCCGGCAGTCGATCGACACTCTCGAAAAGCACCTGATCGACCAACGGCACTCGCTGCTCCAACGACGCCGCCATGCTTGCCGCGTCGTTGTCACGCAGCAGCCGCTCGCCCAGGAAGAGCCGCTGCTCCATGACGCTGATGGCCGACAGCGGCGTGCGGGCGCGCGTCTCCGCATTGAGGCGCGTCCGCATCGCTTGCGGCAGTCCGTCTGCAAGCGCGCCGGCAAGATCCGGTGCAAGCAGTTCACGCTGAAATCCGGGGAGGAAGAGCGCGTAAGCGAGCTGGTACAGCGCCAGAAGATCGTCGCCGCGGCGAACCATCTCCGGAAGCTTGGCCCAGCGGGTCTGCGGCGACACTGCCTTGCCGGCGGGCGACACCAGGCGCGATGCGAGCCTGGCTGCTGCGAGCTTGAGGCTGGCAGGCACGCAGGCGGTCCGCCGCGACCACCGCTGCAAGACCGGCAGATCACGAAACGACGTGTAGCCGCCGAACAATTCGTCACCACCCGTTCCCGACAATGCCACGGTGAACCCGGCGGCCCGGATCGCGTGCGACATGTAGTACGAGTTCAGACCATCGAAAGTCGGCTGGTCGAGGCTGTCGAGTGCCGCTTCCAGGCTGCCGACGAAGTGCTGCTGCGTCAGCATCACCTCGTGATGCTGGGTTCCGATCGCGGCTGCAATCCGCTTCGCGATCGGCCCCTCGTCGAGCTCCTGTTCCTCGAAGGACAGCGTGAACGTATGGATCGGACTCCCTGTTGCACGCTGCGCGAGGTTGGCGATGACGGAGGAATCGATGCCGCCGGAGAGAAAGACTGCCAGAGGCACGTCGCTGGCGAGGTGCAGCTTCAGCCCCTCCTGCAGGACGGACTCCAGTCGGTCCTCGTCCATGCTCTCCTCGGTAGGCTGTCCGGAGATCGACCAGAAGTCCTCGTCGCGGAGCTCGTTGCCCGCGCCGTCGAATTCGATCAGCCTTCCCGGCATGAGAAGCTCGATGCCCTTGACCGCCGTACCCGGGCCGACCACGAAACCGTTCCACAAGCCGCTGGCCACGGCCTGGGGATCGAGACGGGGGTTACCGAGAAGATTGGAAGCCAGTAGCGCGCGGAGCTCCGAGGCGAAGGCCAGCGACCAGCCTGCGTCGGGACTGGAATTCCGCGCCACGTAGAGCGGCTTGATGCCGAGAGGGTCCCGCGCGATCAGGAGCCGCCGCTGGCGCGGATCCCAGCAGGCGAATGCGAACATGCCGCGCAACCACTTCACCGCCTCCGGCCCATGCAGGCCAAGCGCGCGCAGCATCACCGCGGTATCGCCGGTGGAGCTGAAACTCTGCCCCTCGGCCACCAGGCGACGCCGCAGATCGGCGAAATTGTAGATTTCGCCGTTGAAGACCACCACGCGACCGGTCACCGGATCCGTCATGGGCTGGGCACCGGCCGGAGAAAGGTCGAGGATCGAGAGGCGGCGATGCGCCAGCAACGCGCCCCAGCCGCGCGCGTCCGGTGGCGAAGCCCACGTTCCGCTGGCATCCGGCCCGCGGTGGACCATGGCGTCGTTCATGCGCTCCAGCGCTGCGCGATTGCTTTCATCCAGCCGTCCGATGATCCCGGCGATACCACACATTGAGGAGGTCCTCTTCTCGGCCTCATTGCCGCGCTTCGTGTGACGTCATTCTCTTCGTGACCTTTCGACGTCAGAATGAAAGGGGATGCAGACCGAAATCCAACACGAGCTTCTCGAACTCAACCAATTCTGCCCGCGTGCCGCCTCGCGTTTCCCACCATCGGTCGGGATCAAAGCCCGAATACCGTTCGGATCGCACCATGACGCGCGTCGGATGGCCTTTCATTGCGCGATCGAGAACGCGTCGCGTACGTCGGGAGTGGTCCTTGGCCGCCACGAACACGATGGAGTGGAATGCGTGCTGGTCGCACCATGACGGCAGGATCTGGCCTTCGCCTTCAGTCCCGGCTTCGGTTCGGGGAATTCGCATGATCTCCGTCACGCCGAGCCAGCCGAGCTGCCGGACCTGTTTCGCCGCCTCATCCTCGTAAGGGAGCCCTCGGCGAATGTACTCGAGGTCCTCCCCGCTCGGAGGATCCGTGAAGACCGCAACGCGCGTCGCGATGCCGTCACGGACGAGATCCGCCGCTTCGAGCGCCCCGGCACCGGCGGAATCGGACGATATGATGATGACGTCGGCGGGCTCCAGCGGCTCGCTGGTGACGAGCGCCCGTCCCGCCGCTCGCAAGCCCCACTCACGAATGGAAGGTATTGCAACGAGAACAGCCACGACCAACGCCGTCGCGAGGAGTACCGAACCCCATCTGATCCAGCGGAACGCGGAAGGCCGGGCTGTCTGCCCAGTGCCGGCAAGCGCTGCCTTCATGAGCTTCGCTCCAGGATGTCGCGGTAGAAGCCCTCCAGCGCCCGGGCCGCCGTGCTCCAAGCGTAACGATCGACGGCCACCTGCCGCGCCGCCCCGCCGATGCGCGCCGCGAGGGCGGGATCGCCGAGCAGCAGGTTGATCGAGTCCGCGAAGGCGGCCGGCTGATCCTCGATGAGAATGTCGCGTCCGGGAACGGCCTCGATCCCCTCGGCGCCCAAGCTCGTAGAGACTACGGCCTTTCCCATCGCCATGGCCTCGACGATCTTGAGGCGCGTGCCGCCACCGAGCCGCAGCGGCACCACCACGACCGCCGCCTCCGCGAGGTGCGGTCGCAGATCCGAGACGAAGCCGGCCAGCTCGATTCCTGGACGGACCAACGCCTTGAGCGACGAAGGCGCCTGGCCACCAATGATCTTCAGGCGTGCTTTCGGATGCGCCTCCGCGACGCGCGGCCAGATCTCCTTCACAAAATAGCTGACACCATCGACATTGGGGAAGTAGGAGAGAAGCCCGAAGAAGACCACCGTACGGCCATCTGACGCCGGGTCCATCGCGCGGGGCTGATAGAACTCCACGTCCGCCGCATTGGGGATCACAAGGGTCCGGGCGCCGGGAGCCTCGCCGAGCAGACGCTGCTGATCGGCTACGCTGCAAAGATAGACGCCGTCGGCTGCGCGGTAGGTGCCGAGCTCCTCCCGTTCCAGCTTTCGTGCATTGATCCTCGCATACGAGCGTCGGAAGAAGCTACCGGCACTGGCATATTGCATCGCCAGGTCGTAGTCGATGTTGTGAGAGTCCACCACGAGCGCAGGCAGCCGGTCTCCGCGCGGCGCCTGGCGCAGGTTGTGCCCGCCCAGGAAGGTGAATTCGAGATTGACGATATCGAACCGCTGGGAGCGCAGGACGCGATCCAGAGCATGCTGCAGTTCTGGCACCGTGACCAGCAGCCGCTCGAAACTTCTCGATGCCACCAGCGATCCCAGCTGACGCAGCCGCTTGAGGAGGCCTTCACGCCCGTAGGGATCGCGAACGAGCACGACCTCGCGGCAGTAAGCCTGCATGGCGCTCCTGCATTCCTCGATGTCGAACTCCTGTTCAACCAGCACCACCGCGGTCAGATCGTGTCGTCGGGCGAGTTCAGTCATCAACCCGTGGATCCGCGCCTGGGCTCCGAAGCGCGGCGGGCTCACCGGGACGTGCGACACGCAGAGAATGTTGAGACGCTGTGAGGTCATCGAGGGCGGCTTGGCAGCGACACGAAAGGTGTCCCAGACATCTGGTGGGCGTCAGATCCGAACGACGGGGTCAAAATCATTCGCTGCAAGCGTCCGGTTTGATCTGGCCCTACCGCCTGCCCATCACGTCATGGACGAGTCTGCCCGCGACCCTGAGCGGCTCGGTCAGCCTGAACAAGCCGACGACCACAGCAGCGTAAACGCAACTGCAGAAACAGCCCGACAAGACGATGCGGGCAAGGCTGGAATAATCGGCAAGCAGCGCGATTTGCAGCCACCAGCCTGCGGCCGCGCCGGCGATGGCACCGATCGACTGCGGCCCCACCGCCCGGATCACCAGTCCCGCTCCAATTCCAATCGGACGGCCGGCATAGGTGACCGAAGGCAACGCAAGCAGCGTGCTTGCCGTCACCACCGCCGAGGCGACCCCCGTGGGGCCGAACGGCAGACCTATGGCGACAGCCAGGACCTGGGCCAGGAGCGTGACGATTCCCCATTTCTGCCACCGGTCCGCTCGGCCGATGGAAAGATGGAGCCAGCCCTGCGAGCCTTCGACCACATGCGAAATGCCGCGCAGCGCGATGATGCTCAGCAGCGAGCCGGCCGCCCGCCATTTTTCGCCCAACAGGATCACCGTCAGATCATTGGCTGCAACCGACAAGATCGCTGCCAACGGCATGAGGAAGAAGGCAAGCATCGACAATGCCGCTTCGTATTTCTGCCGAAGCGCGGCCGGATTGGATTGCAGTTTGCTCAGCGCCGAGCTTCCGACGGCATGTGTCTGATTGAGAACCGAATAGATGGAGTTCTCGTACAGGTTCATGGCGGTCTGGTAGTAGCCCACCTGTTCGGGCCGGTAGAACAAGCCGAGCGCAATCCGGTCCACCGCCCTCGACAGGGTATATGCGACCGTAAATCCCACCACGTGCAGCCCGAACCGAACCATCGACCTCACGTCATCGTCAAAAACGGGAGCCCCAGGTCTCCAGCGGCACGCGGACCAAGCGCCGAGAACGACGCAGACCGAGGTCGTAATCGGCCGCAACACCAGCGCCCAGTAGCCATACCCGCAAAGTGCGACGATGATTCCAATCGAGGTGCCCGCCAGAGTGGCGACGAGCTGAATCCGGCCAATCCGGCCAAACTGCATGGTGCGTCGCAGGAGCGCAAAATGCTGATTTGACATTCCCGACAACACGAAGGTGACCGCGACACACATTGCGATCGGCTGCAGCCGAGGTTCGCCATAGAGCCATGCGATCAGCGGACTGCAGGCGGCCACGACCACTGCGACCATCAACCCGATGCCGCTGCTCACCCAAAAAAGACCACTGACCTGCGCCGGCGTGATTCTGCTCCGTTGCGCCGTCGCGTCGAGAAGGCCGAAGTCGATCAGCAGCGGTGCGAAGCTCGTGAGCACCGTAATAATCGCGACCAACCCGAAATCCTCGGGCGCCAGCAGCCGCGCCAGGACGATGGCCGCTACGATCTGAAACGCGGCATTGCCATATTGAATTACCAAAAAAACGATTCCCCCGCGCAAGACGCGGCGGCCCAGGTCCTGGGATTCCCTGTGATCCTCGAAATAAGCTGCAACCGCGTCAGACATGCTCATTCGTCCTCGTTCATCAACGCACGCCCGAGCGCGACACAATGGGCATGTCCGCAGGCGATCGAGTTGGCGTGTATCCGAGGCATGATCAGTCCGGTCGGGCGCGGGGCCCTGAATTTTCATAAAACAAATGCGTCAAGGACAAACGTACGCTTGATTTTATCACTTCGCACCGGGCTCGAAACAAGATTTAACCTATCAGATTGCGACATTAAATATATGATTAAATTAACCGCGTTGACAGCCGGAACTGCGGGAAGGATTTGTTCGTTCCGGATATTTGATCAAGCCTTTCCGGGCATTTGCAAGTCGGGCGGCGCGAGGCACCCTGGATGAGAGAGCGCGCACGGATCAGCTCGATCTCCTTGCAGGCTCAGTGCTGGGAGACGGTCTCCGCGAGCTTCCTGAGACGGTCCTTCCTGTCGAGAGCCCCTTGCATCGGCTCGAGGCCGGCGGCGGCGAGAATTGTTTCCCAGCGGTAGACCCAGTCATGTCGCATCAGGGCCCGGGCCGCCCCGGTTCGCCGGATCGTATCCTGACGCTTCGGATCCCGATCGAGAGCTCTGATGACCTCGTCGATATCGGCCGAGTCATGGGGCAGCCGGATCACCGCGTCGGGCCAGTCGAACAGTTTCGGGAACACTTCATTGTCCGGATGCTCGCCAACCATGACGGCTCCCGCCGCGGCTCCTTCGAAATACCTGTAGCCAAACTCGATCTGACCACCCGTATGCTGCGGCTCATCGAATTTTCCAGGATTGACCAGAAAGTACCTGCTCCGCTTGGCCAGGTTCGCGATCTGCGAGCGGTGCTCTCTGGCGTTAATGGCCTGGTTTCCGCTGATGCTGTCGTAAAGGTAGAAAATACCGCTCTCACGAGCCATCTCAAGAAGTCTTTGGTGCGTGATTTGAGGTCGACGCCCGACACTGTAGACGTCGATGACTCTCTCCGGCGGGTCCGGATAGGGACAGAACAAGGCGGCATCCACTCCCGGCGGCAGAAAGACGCATTTGCGACCGATGAACTCGCTGAGCGGCTTCACGGTCTGACTGTGATACTGCATCACGACGTCGAACTTGGCCAGAATGGGCAGGAAATGGCGATGCTTGTGGATGTCCTTTGCCCAAAGCTCATCCAGAAGGCACACCGACGTCTTGCAGACATCCTTCAGTTTGCTGACGGCATTGAACATGATCAGATCCTGCGGAAACCCGCAGATCGTAAAGAGAAGGTCGTATGTTCCGTTTGCTGCCGCTCTCGGGATACCCGGATTCAGCGCGACGGGCGCATGATAGGCCAGCCGGGTGGCGAAGCTCGCGCGCCTGCTGGAAGGATCGACCTTGGGCGCCAACAACTCGGCGGAATCAATTTCGCAGATGATGTCCTCGAACTCGTAATGCGGACACCGATTGAGGGCCTTTCCGAAAATATTCCTGAGCGAGAAGATCAGAACACGCGGCTTACCGGATTGGGCGGCCATCGATACCTCCCTGGTCCCTGCCCGCCCCCATTTCGGCCAACGCGTTCCGGACGCTGATCTCAAGCAACGACATCAGGGCTCACGCAGCGGCAACCGGACGGACAAGGTCAGCGTCCAGGGCAAGCCGCGCGGCGGCCTCGAGTCGCGCGAAGGGCACGTCGGCGCGGATCGCCATGTCCAGGAGGCTGTGCCTGCCATCCGCCAGGTTGAGAAACCACAACAAGTCCATCTGGGTCGCCCCACCGGCCTCGCGTTGTCCAGCAATCGCCCTGTAGAGCCCGCGCCTGCCGAGCTGAGGCTCGCCACGGCCGTCCACGCGCTGATAGGTGCAGTTTCCATCCAGCAGCTCCAACAGCGTCTCCAGCACCGCATAAGAGCGGTCGAGAGCCTCGGGCTTCACGAAGTCCAGATTGTCCGCCGAGGTGTGATATTCGGGAAAGGTGCCATGAACACCGCGCATCAGGCAGCCGACCGGAAGATCAAAGCCCGGGGAGCAGAACTGGCGCTCATCATATCCATAAGGGTTGAACGGCATCACCTCATGCGGCTCGCCGGCATGCTTCAGCACATGGGCCACCGCGCGATCGATCGTCGCCCCTTTGCGGCTCTGCTTGTAGTGAAACGGACCGCCGTCTCCCAGACAGGTCAGGACGAGCCCATGCGCGATGCGATCGACCATCGCTTCGTTTCGGGCCAACCAGGCAATGGCGCCAATGGTCGCCGGCAGAAACAGGAAGCGATATCCCAACCGCCCCTCGCGCTCCGCCCGCCGCATGGCGAGCGCCGTCATGATGGCAATTCCCGACAGATTGTCGTTTGCAAGACTGGGATGGCAGACGTGACAGGTGATCAGGACCTCGCTTTTCGTCTCACCCGGAACGAAGAACTCGCCGTAAGTCATCGAGCCGGGCGCGATGTCACTGTCGATATCGACCCGATAGGCTTCGTCCGTCATGCTCTGCCAAAGCCGGTCGGGAAGGCAGAAGCCCCAATCGTCGGCGTAGTATCCGGTGCGGTAAGGAATGAGATCGGGCTGGTCCGGCAATGTGTGGACATGCCGCGCGAGCTCGGCGCGGCTGAACACGCCGTGGACCGGCTTGCTGTATCCGAGGACGTGGAGGTTGTGGTCGGCAAAATCGACCAGCGACCGGCCGTCGAGCGTCCTGATCGTAGCGCCGCGGATGTTCCACTCCATCGGCACGTGCCAATCGAGGACGGCCGTTCCCGATTCGACTTCATGAATTGCGAGATCGATATGATCGGCGACAATCGCGAGAGTCTTGCGGGCGCCAGCGCCGGTGAGGCTCCGGTTGATCGGAAACATCTCCCGGATCATATCGTGAAGGTCGATGTCGGGCCGCCGCCGGTCCAGTGCAGAAACTTCGGATTTGATCAGCATCTTGCCTCCGCAAGGCTCACCAAAGGTTTCGTTCGGCAAGCAACGGCCATGCGGCATCCTTCGCCGACAGCATCGTCACCGGTTCCGGCCACCTGATCCCGATCGCCGGGTCGTCATGACGAAAGCCGTCCGACAATTCCTCGACATATTCGATGCCCATCAGATACTCGACCGTCACATCGTCGGTCAGCGTCTGAAATCCGTGGGCAAAGCCTGCCGGAATGTAGAGGATATTTGCCGTCGAAGGACCGAGTTCCACGGCAAAAACCTCTCCGCGCGTCGGAGAATTTGCCCTGACATCGACGATGACGTCGTGAATCCGTCCAGCCGTGCACCGGACGATCTTGGCATCGGCCTTGGGCGAACGCTGGAAATGCATTCCCCGAACGCTGCCGCGGCGACGAGTCACTGAGCTGTTGCCCTGAACGGGCCGGAAGTCGATGCCCTCCTCGGCGAAGGTTTTTGCACACCAGGTACGCGTGAAGCTGCCGCGGTCGTCGGCCCGCACGTTCAGCTCGATCAGCCGTGCATCCGAGCGCCCGAGTTGGACAAATCTCATGGACTAGAACTCTTTCCACCAATATGTCGCCGACATCCCTGCAATTTCCGGCCGCCAGCTTGCGCATGGCGGCCGAGCCGACGCGAGCCGCCGACACGGGCTATTGCTCGATGGTCGCCTTGGGCACCGGCACGATGAAACGTCCGCCCCAGCTGCGGATTTCGGCCATTTGCGCCTTGATCTCGTTCTTGATGTTCCATGGCAGGATCAGGACGTAGTCCGGCTTGGCCTCCAGGATCGCTTCCGGAGGCAAGATCGGAATGCGGACACCGGGCATGTAGCGCCCCTGCTTCGACGGCGCGCGATCGACCGTGAAGTCGAGAAAATCCGTCCTCACCCCGCAATAGTTGAGCAGCGTGACGCCTTTGGCCGGGGCTCCGTAGCCGACGATCTTCTTGTTGTCGCGCTTGAGCCCGATCAGCAGTTCGAGAAGGGCACGCTTCGTCTCCTTGACCGATTCGTTCCACGCAACGTAGTTCGCATCATCGTGCAGGCCATAGGCGCGCTCCCGCGCGAGGACGTCGGCCACGTTCGGGCTTTCCGGATGCGATGCCTGCTCGTGACAGACAAAGAACCTGATCGATCCGCCATGGGTCTCGGGCAGCTCGACATCGAACACACGCAGGCCAGCCTTGGCGAAGATCCGCTGACCCGCGATCAACGACAGATACGAAAAGTGCTCATGATAGATGGTGTCGAACTGATGCCGCTGCATCAAGGTCAACAGATGCTGGACCTCGAGCGTCGCGACGCCCTCGGGCGCCAGCAGGATCTTGACGCCGCCGACGAAGTCGTTGATGTCCGGGACATGGGCGAGAACGTTGTTCGCCGTCACGAGATCGGCCGACCATCCCTCTTCGCGAAGCACGTTTGCGTAGGCACGGCCGAAGAATTCGATGCGGGTTTCGATTCCCTTGTCGCACGCGGCCTGTGCCACGCTTTCGCAAGGCTCGACACCCAGGCAGTTGATCCCCTTCCCGATCGAGTATTGCAGCAAATATCCGTCGTTCGATGCAATCTCGACATGGCGCGAGGCCGGGCCCAGCTTGAAGCGCCCGACCATGTCGTCGACATAGGATCGCGCATGCTTCAACCAGGAGCTCGAATGCGAGGAGAAGTAGGCATAGTCCGCGCGGAATATGTCGGAGGCCGCCAGCAGGTCGCGCGTTTGCACCAGGCGGCATTCCCGGCAGACAAAGGTCTCCAATGGATAGAACGGCTCCGCCTTCATGTAGCTCGCCGGATCGACGTAGTCGTTGGCGACCGGCGACAGGCCGAGGTCGATCAGCTTGAGTTTCAAATCGTGACCGCAATGCCGGCACTTTGGCGCAATGTCGACGGCTGTCTGGATGCTCAGGTCCATGGATTCTCCATTACTGTCCATCTGGCGGAGCAAAAATCCCGCACGGGTCCTCCGATGGAATCAACGCCATTCAAGCCTGTCGTTGATCCGTCCGGTGTCCATGTGGTCCTGCAGGACCTTGAGGCGGATCAGATCGGATGAACGGAATTCGGCGTCCTTGAAATTCATCTTCTTCAGGCCGTCGACCAGATTCTGAATCGACTGATCGAGCGTCACCACCGGTTGATGATCCGGCGCCAGCGACCGAAACAGGCCGAAGTCGACCTTGTAGGACCGGCTGTCCACGGGCGCGGAGGTGTTGATCGACACATCGGTCCCCGGCACTCTCCCGGCCACCGCATGGGCGAGTTCCCTCACCTGGTAGTTGCCGTCATCGGAACCGGCGTTGACCGTCAGGAAGCGGCCTCCCGTGCCGGCCGGCCGGCCCACGGCCCAGTCGATCGCGCGCGCCATGTCGGCAACGTCAATCAACGGCCGCCAGGGCGTCCCGTCCGAGAGCACGCTGATCTGTCCACGACTGAGTGCGCACGCAACGAAGTCATTGAGGACAAGGTCGAGCCTCAGCCGATCCGACATGCCGCAAGCGGTCGCAAAGCGCAGGCAGGTGATGGTCATGTCGGTGTCGATTGCAGCGAGTTCCCGCTCCGATCCGATCTTCGATTTTGCGTAGGCGGTGATCGGGTTGACGGGGTCAGTCTCCTTGCGCGGCGGTCCGTCGGCAATGCCATAGACGCTGCAGCTCGATGCAAACACGAAGTTCTTCACGCCGGCTGCGGCCGCCGCCCTGCCGAGCGACACCGTCGTGTTCTGGTTGATGTCCAGCGTCACATCCTGGAAGCGGTTGCCCATCGGATCGTTCGAGATTGCGGCCAGCTGGACGATCGCATCATATCCCCGCAGATCCAGCGACATGTTGCGGACGTCGCCATAGAACTGCTCGTCGAGATATCGTTCGGGCAGGATCGGAGCGCCGGTGAGGCAATGCGCAAAATAGGCATTGTCGAAGCCGTGCAACGTGGCATCGGGCCGGCGCGCCCGCAGATATCTTGCGACCGCCGGGCCCACATAGCCCATGTTTCCCGTAACGAGGATTTTCAAGTAACCTGCCCCTTCGCGATTACGTGTCGAGAGCAGCGTACTATTAAATTACCGACCATTGAATGACTTTTCGCACTCGACGCATTAATTATTAAAAGCCAAATCCGGGACCGCGCCTTTCCGGCGGGCCGCCATCAATGACGAATTTGATACAGCCCGCGGCCGATCGAGACAAGCCATCCGCCGGAACAAATAGTTCGGTTGGCTGGCCTCCTTCTCTCTCGAGCGCGATCATCGGCGATGTTCCGTAGCGTGGCAGTCGTCGCCCCAGGTCCCGCTTTGGGACAGGCTGCAACCACGGGATAGCCCTTGCCGGCCTCCGTTTTTGCTCGCCAATCAGAGGCAATGGATTTAAAGTAGGCGTCAAATTATTTAATGCGCGACCATCAGTCAAACGATTGCGACGATGTTTTTATGAACGCTGATTTTGGCGCCGCGGATGCAGCGATCATTTCGCCCGCAGGCAGCAGCACCGATTTCGACACATGAATTCATTGGAAAACAAAGGACAGAGGGCATGACATTATCCGCCGGCGATTGGGTTGAAGTCCGCAGCAAGGAAGAAATCCTCGCGACACTCGACGGGAATGGTCGCCTCGATGGAATGCCGTTCATGCCGCAAATGTTCAAGTGGTGCGGTCAGCGACTTCAGGTCTACCGGCGCGCCCACAAGACCTGCGATACGGTGACCGGGTACACCACCGGTGAATGGCTTGGGCGCCGGCTCCCGAATGCGGTCCATCTCGACCTCCGCTGCGACGGCGAAGCCTACGGAGGTTGTCAGGCGGGATGCCTGATCTTCTGGAAAGAGGCGTGGCTCAAACCCGTCGATGGAAATGACGCCACGTCGACCGAACGCGACCGCCAGCCATTCCGGATCTCGCCCGGATGCACCGAACGTGCAGTCTGGGACGCGACGAAATCGCCCGATCAGCCTCCGGGAAAAGGTACGAAATACGCCTGCCAGGCAACCGAGCTGCCGACCTATACGCAACCGCTGAAGTGGTGGGATGCGCGACAATATGCCGAAGACATCAGTTCCGGGAATGTCTCGACCGCCAAAGCGTTCCGGGGCTTTCTCTACTTCGCCTACGTCAAGACCACCATGGCGCGACGACACAGGCTCGGGCGACCGGCACGCTGGATTTACGACCGCATCCAGTCGCTATGGGGCGGCGTGCCCTTTCCAAGGCGCCGAGGCGATTTGGAGACCGACAAGGACGCGCCCATCGCCGACCTCCAGCTTCAGCCCGGCGACCTGGTCCGCATACGCCCGCACAAGGCGATTCTGGCGACCATTGACAAGAGAACCAACAATCGCGGAATGGGCTTTGACGCCGAGATGGTTCCGTATTGTGGGAAGGTGTTCCGGGTCCGGACCCGCGTCGAGAAGTTCATCGACGAGCGGACGGGCTACATCAAGCGGATGAGGACGCCCGCAGTCATCCTGGACGGCGTCTACTGCCAGTCGCGCTACAGTGAGAACAGGTTGTTCTGCCCGCGCAGCATTTTCGCCTGGTGGCGGGAAGTCTGGCTCGAGAAGGTCCCGACCGAGGCACTCGGGCACGCTGCGACGGAAGCAAATGTCGAAGTCGCCAGAAGGGCGGCCGGCTAGTCTCCGTCGTGCTCTGCCCTCGATCTGAGAGCCCCGACGCGACCTTGTCGCGCATCCGTCGGGGACTCCAGGCGGCGGCGCCGGCCCTGGAGACGGCGGCCCGCCGCCCGGTCAACCCAGCGACAATTTGCGTGCGACGAATGCCTCGGCGTAGCGCTCGCTGGCGCGACACTCCATTCCCCTCAGCCGTGCCAGACCGAAGAACGTTTCAGGATCGAACCACTGTTTGGAGCGCTGGCTGCCAAAATGCGCCATCAGCAAATCGACCTTCCGCTTCATGATAGATGCGGGAACCGGCACATAGAAATTGGGTCTTCCGATGTCGCCGTCCCATTTCGGGATCTCGTACTCGAGAACGAGGTGGTCCCGAAACGTATTCCACACCAGCCGGTTGACCTGGCGATGGTCCTGATGCGCATCGTCTTGCCGGTGAGCGAGGATGACGTCCGGATTGACACGGCTCTTCAACGTCTCGAACCAGATCTTGATCTCTTCGCCCTGTTCCGGAAAGAAGCCGTCTCGAAAACTCTTGATTTCGATCGTGCGCGCCGCCGCTTCCGCGAGAAAATCCGCCGCCGACGCTCTTGCTTCACGACCGCGTTCATCGACGCCGCTGAGCACGCACCAATGAACGTCGAGACGAATCCCCTGGTCCAGCCAGCCTAGCAGGGTGCCTCCCGCCCCGATTTCGATATCATCGGAGTGCGCCCCCAAACACAACACCGACAGACGCTCACCGCGTCCGGCGATCTGCAAAGCCCTCATCCGTTCACCACGGCAGCGACGTTCGTGCCAGAATGCCAAGGCGTATCGCCGCGCTCCATCATCTCCTCGAGCACTTGACGGTCCCTGAGCGTGTCCATCGCCCGCCAGAACCCCTCGTACCTGTAGGCCATGAGCTTGCCGGCCGCGATGAGCCGCTTGAAGGGTTGCACGACGAGTTCATCGCCTTCCTCGATGTAATCGAAGATCTCCTTGCGGAAGATGAAATACCCGCCGTTGATCCATATCTCGGAATCGTTGCTCGCGCTCATTCGCCGGACCGTGCCCTTGTCGTCGAAATCGGCGAGATGAAACGTGATCGGCGGATGGATGGCGATGAAACAGCCGACCATGCCGCTTCTCTTGAAGCGATCGATCATGTCCGGCAGCGGCGCATCGGTCAGGCCGTCGCTGTAATTGGCGAGAAACATCTCCTCGTCCTGAACGAGATGACGCACCGCCAGCAGACGCTGGCCGATGTTGCGCCAAATTCCTGTATCCACGAGCGAGACACTCCAATCGACGGGGCGCTCGCCCAGCAATTCGACCTTCTTTCCGAACTGCGAGATCGTACAATCGCTGTTCGCGGCCTGGCTGTAGTTGAGGAAATACTGCTTTACCACGTTCGCCTTGTAGCCCAGGCAGAGCACGAAGTCCCTGTGCCCATACTGGCTGTAATACTGCATGACGTGCCAGAGGATCGGCTGATGGCCGATCGGTATCATCGGCTTCGGAATGCTCTCGGAATACTCGCGTATCCTCGTACCAAGCCCGCCACAGAACAGCACAACTTTCATGATTCCAGGTCCTCGGATCTATGGCGCTCGCGTCGACATCCAGCGCAACCAGCTCGCAGTGCCGACGACCGCGAAGGGTCCGTCGGAAATCGTCCTCATGCTTCCGCGACCGGCTCCAAGTGCAATTCGGCCGAGCCGTATCGGCTTCGACATCT
Source organism: Bradyrhizobium sp. (assembly GCF_019242285.1). GTDB lineage: Bacteria > Pseudomonadota > Alphaproteobacteria > Rhizobiales > Xanthobacteraceae > Bradyrhizobium. Next base: position 2,113 of record NZ_JAFAVV010000020.1, on the reverse strand, counting down.
CGCCGGTCAGGCAAATTAACCGATTCAATCAACCGCCATAATATTGACCGCCATCACCGCATCCGAACCGGCCGACCCGGACCAACGCGACGGCGCGGGCAAACATACATCCGCCCGATTTGATTTTAAATAGCTAATTTCATTTCGCCCGGAATCGTCGGATTTAATATCGGGCAACGCCCGTCGCCTTCAGCGCCGGTCCACCAGTCATTTTCAATGCCGACATCCACCCAAAGCGCTTGCCCTCGCGCCCGATTCAAAATATGTTAATAAATAATTGCTTGTTAATTTTAAATACCGAATATACATATTAAACATATTAGCAGAAGATTTATTTATTATGCTGCACACACGACATCCCGTCAGTCTTGCAAAGCAGCCGGATGGCCCTTCGGCCCTCGGAATGGCCGAACAGCTGCGCGACGATCGGAAATGGCCGATCCACTATGAATCCGTGGAGTCGCTGGTCCCCGTGGCCGACACCGTGACGATCGCTATCGTCAGCATACTCTCGGGCCTGCTGTATCATCTGGAAGGTTGGGAACCGGCGAGCTACATCAGCAAATCCTGCGGTCTGGCAATTCTCGTGTCGGCACTTTTCATCTCGCTGCTGAAAATCCGGGGGATGTACAGGCCGACGGAACTCCTCGCCCTGCCCCATCAGATCCGCGCGGTTTGCTGGGCCTGGATCACCGCGTTCCTCGTGCTTTTCGGGGCCTTGTTCGCGCTCAAGATCGGAAGCGAAATCTCGCGCGGTGCCAGCGTTCTTTTCGGGCTGCTTGGGCTGGTCGCGCTGATCGTGCATCGGCGCATCATTGGATATCTGCTCGCGAGAGGTCTGGCAGAGAAGCGGTTTTCCGGCCGAAACGTCGTTCTGATCATCGACGACTTGAACAACAGCGACGATCTGAGCAGCGACGAAGCCAGCATGAGCCAGGCTCTCATGGACACCGGCTTTCGGGTCAGGAGACGTTTCCTGTTTCCCGAGCCCGGGGCGGACGCGTCTCGTCAGCGGACCATCATCGCGAGCGTCATCGATTATGTCCGCGGCTCCGACATCGAAGAGATAATCGTCGGAGCCAGTCCCGACCGGTGGCCCGACCTGCGGAACTTCGTGGCCGAGCTGAGGGTCCTGCCCTTCCCGGTCAGCTTCGTGCCGCTGGGAGCGGCTTCGGAGATGTTCAAGCGTCCTCGCCATGAGCTCGGCGAAGCCGTATGCGTCGAGTTGCAGCGTGGTCTGCTCAGCTCGTTCGAACACGCCGCCAAGCGCAGCATTGATCTCTTTTTCGCCGGACTGGCGTTCGTAGCGCTGCTGCCGCTGCTGGCGGTCGTCGCGGTAGCTATCAAGCTGGACTCGCCGGGGCCGGTTCTGTTCAGGCAGCAGCGCTGCGGGTTCAACGGCAAAGGCTTCCTGATTTACAAGTTTCGCACGATGTCGGTCCTGGAGGACGGCCCCTCGATCGTTCAGGCAACGGCTGGCGACCGCCGTTTCACCCGACTGGGCACTTGGCTGCGCCGGACCAGCATCGACGAGCTACCGCAGCTCATCAACGTCCTGAACGGCAGCATGTCGCTGGTCGGGCCGCGCCCCCATGCTGTTGCCCATGACGGCGAGTTCGACAAGATCGTCGGGAATTACGCGTTCCGACGCCGCGTCAAACCGGGACTGACGGGATGGGCTCAGGTGCATGGCTGCCGAGGACCGACACCCACGGCAGCCTCGATCGAACAACGCGTCGAATATGACCTTTGGTACATCGACAATTGGAGCCTCTCGCTCGATATTGCCATCCTGCTCCGGACTCCGATCGAGCTGATCCGCGGCCATAACGCGTATTGACGCCTCCCGGACGTCCGCAACAGGTGCCTGCTGCAAGACGAAACCCAATTTCGGATTTGGCGGCTCGGGATCGCCTGAGCGCGGCTGAAGCGGCGGCAAAACCTCTCTGCCGGACCGACTGGCCGGTTTTGCACGACGAGCCTTCTCGATGCCGCGCCGCGCTCCGTCACGGCCGGCAATATCGGGATCACCTCACGCCCGCTGGCGCCGCCCCTTGGACGCGCGACCGCCAATCTCGAAATCTTCGATCTTGCGGCCGGTCTTTATCGCGGC
>NZ_JAFAVV010000924.1 GCF_019242285.1 Bradyrhizobium sp. | reverse complement strand
AACGCTCATCCGATTCTAACCCTCGGTCTTTCAAGGCTGCGAGGGTAACCCGGGACCGCGCGTTTCGGCTAGTCTCGCAGGTGCTGGACTGGATCGATACGTCGCTCCATTCGCATAACATCGCACCCAGCCGCCAAGGACGAGCGTCGGAACGGACCACCCTTACTCGTTCCGGTTTCCTCAAAAATGGGAGAGTGCCCACCTTCTGTTGCCCGGCGCCGATCCGGCTCGCTGCCTGTCGCTGACGGCGAGCGATCGCGGTTGCCGACCTGTTGGCCGGGTCCTAGTCTCGCGACGTTGGTCGCCAACCACACCACCTCTATTCGGCAACAAACAGCGGCCAAGGAGGAAACAATGCGATACAGCAATCCAGACCGTCGAACCATTCTGAAAACCATGACGTCATTGGCGGCGGCATCGTCGATGGCAAAAATCGCCGTTGGGCGTGCGGAGGCCGCCGGCGCTGCTGATCCGGCCCTCAGCCCCGCGCTTGGGAATGTCGATCAGGCGTTGCGTCAGGCCGTCAACGCACGGACGGTCCCAGGCGTCGTCGCCATTGCGGCGAACGACAAGGGCATCGTCTACGAGGGCGCGTTCGGGCCCTCGATCACCGCGGACAGCATATTCTGGATCGCGTCCATGACCAAGGCGATTACGGGCGCCGCCTGCATGCAACTGGTCGAGCAGGGCAAGCTGGAGCTCGATCAGCCGATGGGCAAGCTGATTCCGCAACTGGAGGAGCCCAGGGTGCTCGAGGGTTTCGACGCCAGCGGCGCGCCAAAGCTCCGCCCGGCCAAACGAGCAATCACGCTGCGCCACCTTCTCACTCACACGGCAGGCTTCACCTACAGTATCTGGAGCGAGCCGATGACGCAGTATGAGAAGGTCACGGGAACGCCGTTCGTCGGCGAATGCAGGAATGCCAGCTTCAACGCGCCGCTGATGTTCGATCCCGGCGATCGCTGGGAATACGGCATCAACATGGACTGGGTCGGCAAGGCGGTCGAGGCCGTGAGCGACCAGTCATTGGAAGTCTATTTCAAGGAGAAGATCTTCACGCCGCTCGGCATGACCGATACCGGATTCCTGATCAGTTCCTCGCAGAAGGCCCGCGTCGCGCCGATGTTCAGCCGGGAAGGCGACGGCTCGCTCAAGCCGATGGATTTCGAAATGCCGCAGCGGCCGGAGTTCTTCATGGGCGGCGGCGCCCTTTTCAGCACGCCGCGAAACTACATGGCCTTTCTGCAGATGCTGCTGCACGAAGGCAGGTTCAACGGCGCCCAGGTGCTGAAGCCCGAGACCGTGGCCGTGATGCGGCAGAACCATATCGGCGACCTCAACGTGGTGACGTTGAAGACCGTGCACCCGGAGAGCTCCAACGACGCGAACCTGTTCCCCGGCATGACTCAAAAATGGGGACTGTCGTTCGACATCAATACCGAACCCGGCCCGGCCGGACGCAGCGCGGGGAGTCTCGCCTGGGCCGGACTGTTCAACACCTATTTCTGGCTCGATCCGAACAAGCGCGTGACCGGCACGATCATGACGCAGCTCCTGCCGTTCGCCGACGATCAGGTGCTCAAGCTGTTCGCCAAGTTCGAGAGTGGTCTCTATGCCGCTGTCGCGTAGTTCATGAACCGAGAGGGGCACCCCTCTTTCAACAAGGTCGTGAACGAATGGACCAAGGCGCAGCGGCGAAGCCGCCGCGTCTTGCCGGATGATCTGCAAGAGCAGCAGATCTAGCGCGATATCTCCTCGAGCTCGAGATTAAGCGTGCGCGGTCCCCAGACTCCAATCGAGACGACCACGATCAGCATCGCGACCGCGATCAGGCCGAACACGCCCCGGGTGCCCGCGGTCTGCAGGAAGAAGCCGATGATGAAGCTCGCGAACACCGCGCTGATCCGGCTGAGCGAGTAGGTGAAACCGACGGCGCGGGCGCGCACGCGGGCGGGGTAGAGCTCGGCCTGGTAGTTGTGGAAGGAGTAGGACAGCACGTTATTCGCGAGCGTGATCAGCACGCCGAACAGGATCAACGGGCCCATCGTGCTCTGGTACGAGAATAGCATGCCGAAGATTCCGATGCCGCAGGCGGCGCCGACCACCTGCCATTTGCGCTCGCATCGGTCGGCAAAGCTCATCGCCAGCAGCGGGCCGAAGGGGTTCGCGATGGCGATGATGAACGAATAGAGCAGGCTCTGGCCGAGATTGATCCCGGTCTGCTGGGCGATCAGCGTCGGCACCCAGGCGGCGAAGCCATAGAAGCCGAAGGTCTGGAAGAACTGGAAGATCATCAGCATCACGGTGCGGCCGCGATAGGCCGGCTCGAAGATCTCGGCAAGGCGGCCGACAGGCTGGAGGTCTTCGACCGCATGGCTTGCCGGCACGGGCAAGGACTTGCCCCCGAGGTCGGCCACCACCTTTGCCTCGATGGCCGACGTCACGGCATCGGCTTCGTCCAGCCGTCCCTGATTGATCAGCCAGCGCGGGCTTTCCGGCAGGCCACGACGGATCACCCACACGAACAGCGCACCCGCCGAGCCGATCAGGACCACCCATCGCCAGCCATCGAAGCCGAACGGGCTGATCGGAACCAGGAGGTACGCAACGAAGGCCACGACCGGAACGACCGAGAACTGGACGCCCTGGTTGAAGGCGAAGGCGCGGCCGCGCATGGATTTGGGCACCAGTTCCGAGAGGTAGGTGTCGATGGTGACGAGCTCGACGCCGATACCGATGCCGGCAATCAGTCGCCAGAGGCTCACGCCGAAGCCCGTGCCCTGGAAGGCCATCACCAGCGTCGCTATGCTGTACCACAACATCGAAAACGTGAAGATCGTCCGCCGTCCATATTTGTCCGCGACATAGCCGAAGAACATGGTGCCGATGAACAGGCCGGTGAAGGTCGCGGCCACGAACAATGCGGGTCCGGCGAAGATGCTCACCGCCACGTTCGTGAGCAGTCCCGCCTTCATGAGTCCGGGAACGACATAGGCCGTCATGAACAGATCGTAGAGCTCGAACATCCCGCCAAGCGAGAGCAGCGCAATGAGCTGCCACACATGCCGCGTGCCCGGCAGCCGATCGAGCCGCGCCAGAATCCCGGCCGCGCGCGCTTGTCCGGTCGCTTCCGTCATCTTGTTTCCTTCCCTTCTTGACCGTCGATTTCAGCATCGATCGGCATTCTTGTCCGATGAGCATGCCTTGTTTTCGTCCACCCTTGTAGGGGGTGCCGTGCGACCTGCGGCTGAGACAGGCGATGTGCGGATCGCTGGTATGAGGCACCTGCAGAGGTGCGGTGCCGCACGAAGGCCGCGCCAGGCGCGTGACGTCGGAAAAATCATTGGCTAAGAGGACGATCTGGAGAATCCGATGTCCCGAAAGCCGAACAAGCCCGCCAGACAGGTCGAGCTGCAACTTGGCCGCGCGGTGGAATGGCCGCAAACGCCCGAAGCTGCGCAGATCGACCGCGTCCCCAATCCTCAGGCCGATACCGACTACCTGGTCCGCTTCACGGTGCCGGAGTTCACCTCGATCTGCCCGGTTACCGGACAGCCGGATTTCGCGCATCTCATGATCGACTACGCACCGGGCCAATGGCTCCTGGAATCGAAATCGCTGAAGCTCTATGTCGCGAGCTTCCGCAATCACGGCGCCTTCCACGAGGATTGCACGGTCATGATCGGCAAGCGGCTCGCCGCCGAGATCAAGCCGAAATACTTGCGGATCGGCGGCTACTGGTATCCGCGCGGCGGCATTCCGATCGACGTGTTCTGGCAGACCGGCAAAGTGCCGAAGGGGTTGTGGCTACCGGACCAGGGCGTCGCGCCCTATCGCGGGCGCGGTTGAGAGGCCCGCAGGGCGACGGCCCAAAGGCCCGATCTCCGTCGAACGCTCGGTTGGCAGACCATGGCATCTACCTGCGCCCGAACGCGACATCGTAGATGCAGGTCGGCGGCAGATCGGTGAGGAGCGCCATCATTTGGGCTGCGCGCCGTTCTCCGGGTTGCGGGTGGATGTACAGCCGCATCTGGGAAGCGCTCTGCCTCGCGTAGAACGCGATACGCTTCTCGAGCGCATCTATGGCCTCGGTGTCGTTGGCACGCTCGGAGCTTGCCGTGATGCATTCCTTGACGAGAGCAGCACGAACAGCGCGATTCATGCTGTTCAGAAATGCTCCAGGCACGACTGCGTCCGACGACAACACATGGTCGAGAGCCGCCTTGTCCAGGCCGAGCTCGGTGCTCAAGTAGTCCCTCTCCGCCTCCATGATGCTTTCGACGCCGCGCTTGACGGCCGCCCTCATCTCTTTCCTCCGCGTCTTCTCGCGGTCCTTGAGCCAACAGGCGACCGCGAGTGTGATAAAGAAAGCGAACGCGGCGAGTAGCCACCTGAGGGCCGCACTGACCGTCTGCGCGCCCAAGTCTGTTTTCAACCAGTCGAGGTTACCACGGATCGTTGGGATTCCCGAGATCCCCACTCCAGCGGCTTCGAGCGCCAGATAGAGCCAGAAGGTGGCCGTGGTGAAGTAGATGGCTGCAACCGAGAGCCTGTGATCGACAGTCCAGGTCAGCCGCCCTTTCCGGAAACTGAGCCAAGGCGTAAGTCGGTTCGCGTAGGCCCCGTCCGGAGTGCCGAGTTCGCGTTCGATGGCGGCCGCCCTGCCGACCAGTTGGTCGTAGAGTTGGTCGTTACGCTTGTTATAGGCGGCGATGGCAATTGTCGTCGCCAGCCCGAATAGCGCGAAGGGGAGGCTTCCCGGCGAGCGGGGGTCGGGCTTGACGGCAGCAGCCGCCAAGGAAGCCAGCGGCAGCAGGCCGATGAGCTTGAAACGGATTTCGGTAAGCGCGCGAAAGTTGCCGACGACAGTGGCGTATTCGTCGCTGAGCGCCGCGCGGCGCTCCGTCCGCTCCTGATCTGGGTCGGGCATCGCAACGCTCCATTCCAGCCGGAAGAGGTTGTACCCTAGCAGTTCCACAGTTCGTGAGGAACCCGTTCGGAGGCGCCCGACGCCCGCTTCTGGCGCGGATCACCTGCCGGTTGCCGCATCAGCTGGCGTGCGCGGCCTGAGAAACCGCGCACAGACAAATCCCAGCCCGACCATCACGGTCGCCGCCGCAAACAGGGTCGGCGACTTGCCGAGGTGCTGCACGCCGAGCCCATAGGCGATCGGGCCGATGGTCTGGCCCATGAAAAAGAAGAACGAGTGCAGCGACAGCGCGGTGGCGCGGGCCTCAACTGATAGCTCGCTGGCAAACACCTGCAGGCAGCCGTGGATCATGTAGAAGCCCCAACCCATCAGCAGCATGTTGCCGAACTGCGCCTTCCAGGTGGGACCGAAGGCCAGCGCCACGAGTTGAAGCGCGACAAGCGTGGCCCCTGAGATCATCATGCTCCTGACGCCGAGCGTCGGTAGAAAGCGCGACACGGTCGCGGTGTAGAACAATCCGCCGACCGCGAAACCGGCGATCACGAGGCCCGCGATCGACAGCGAGGGTTCGCCGAGATCGACCAGGAACGACGCGATGAACGGAAACAGGCCGAGCACGCAACAGCCTTCGATGAATACGGCCGAGTAGCAGACGCGCGCGTTGGGGTTGGTGAAGATGGTGCGGTAGCCCTTGCGGAGGGTGGACAGCGTCGTGCGCGGCGGATGCTTGAGCGCGGCGCCGCGAAAGCCAGAGGCAACCGCGACCGCCGCGATCACCACCAACGCCCCGAGCACCGCGAGCACGCCGCGCCAGCCGAGGAAATCGCCGATCAGGCCGGAGGCCGACGCGCCCAGGAGATTACCGGTCATCGAGCCTGCGAGCGTGCGGCCGATCGCGATCTGGCGCTTGTCGGCGCCCACGAGATCGCTGGTCAGGCCGAGCGCCACCGGGAATACGCCGCCGGAGCCGATGCCGGCGAGGATGCGGGTCGCGAACAGCAGCGGGAACGAGGTCGACAGCGCGCCCAGGATATTGGCAAGACCGAGCAACGCCAGGCAGAAGATCATCAGCCGCGCCTTGCCGAGCAGGTCGGCCGCCGCCCCGATCAGGGGCTGCACCGCGGCAAAAGTGAAGGCGAAGGCGGAGGCGAATCCCGCCGCGGTCGCAATCGTCACACCGAACTCATCGGCGACACGCGGCAGCACGGGGTCGAGCGCCCGCGCGGAAAGGCTCGCCGCGAAGGTCGCCATCGCGATGATGTTGAGGGCCGGCGGCAGGCGCTGGTCATGCGGCCGGGCGAGCTTCTGATGCATCAATGCGCTTGGCTCTCGGCCACACTCTTGGCGAGTTCTTTGGCGAGCGCATCGAACGCCATCAGCCTTCGCAACAACGGCTCGAAGTCGCGGAGCGGCACCATGTTGGGGCCGTCCGATGGCGCGTGGTCCGGATCGGGATGGGTCTCGATGAAGACGCCGGCGACGCCGACCGCGACCGCCGCCCGCGCCAGCACCGGCACGAACTCGCGCTCACCGCCCGATGACGCGCCCTTGCCGCCCGGCTGCTGCACCGAATGGGTGGCGTCGAAAATGACCGGCGCGCCGGTGGTGCGCGCCAGGATCGGCAGCGCGCGCATGTCTGACACCAGCATGTTGTAGCCGAAGGAGGCGCCGCGCTCGGTCACCAGCACGTTGCGGTTGCCCGCGCCCGTGACCTTGGCAACGACGTTCGCCATGTCCCACGGCGCCAGGAACTGGCCCTTCTTGACGTTGACGACCTTGCCGGTGGCAGCAGCCGCCAAGAGCAGGTCGGTCTGCCGGCACAGGAAGGCCGGGATCTGCAACACGTCGACCGCCTCGGCCACCTCGGCGCATTGCGCCACCTCGTGCACGTCGGTGAGCACGGGCAGGCCGAGCGAAGCGCGGATTTCGGCGAAGATCGGCAGCGACTGTTTCAGGCCGAGGCCGCGCGCGCCGGATGCGCTGGTGCGGTTGGCCTTGTCGAACGAGGTCTTGTAGACCAAGCCGACCTTCAGCCGCGCCGCGATCTCCTTCAGCGCGGAGGCCACCTCGAGCGCGTGCGACCGGCTTTCGAGCTGGCATGGCCCGGCAACGATCGACAGCGGCAGCTCGTTGCCGAACCTGACCTTGCCGACCTCGACGATCGGCGCCGCGGAGTTGGGAGCGCTCACCGGCATATGATCCCTTTTTTCGCGCGCGACCATGCCGGGCGCGGCGGGACGGATCAACCCACTTTCGCAGGCTCGAATATCAGGGTTGCGCCAAAGGCCTCGTCCGGCGGCACCACCAATCGCCCGACATGGCGCCTGAAACCGACGCCGCCGTCGCGAAGCGCCGCCTCGACCCTGCCGAGATCGGCGGCCTCGAAGCGCATCGCGCCCATCGTCATCCCCTCCCCGCTCGCCTTGACCTGGATACCGAACCGGTCGCGGAACGCGACCGGGTCCACGATCTCGATCACGCCGTCCCGCGTCTCGGCCCTGACGCCGAGCGAGTTCGAATGCAGGTCACTGAGGCCGGTATAGGCCTTGAGGAAGATATGATGGTCGCTCGGATTGTCGGCGACCATCACGACGCCCGCGATCCTGCTCACTCCATTGCCGTGGTTCTGGAACGCGGGATTCCAGAAATTCTCGGGATGATGATGCTGGCACAGCGCCAGGCTGAGATCGGGCGAGGTTGGATCACTCGTGAACACCAGCGAGAACGCGAGCTTCACCACCGACCCGTCCGGCCTTTTGCCCTCACGCCCGAAGTTGAAGACCTCGTAATCGGAAATGCCGGCGGCCTCGTACGCGCGTGCATCCGCCGCCGCATCGCTGCTGTTGAGCAGCAGCATCGAGAGGCCCTGGTGCGCCGCCGCGTAGTCGCGGTGAAAGGCGCCGAACGAGAACGACCGCGCCGCATGCGGCGGTATCTTCTCGGGCTCGGCGACTTCCAGCAGCTCGATGAAGCCGTTCCTCAACTGGACGATGCGATTGTGGGTGCCCCATGCATGCATGTTGCGCGCGCCGACCGTGAAACCGAGACGCGTGTAGAACGCGCCGGCGGTGTCAAGATCGTGCACGGTATGCGCGATATGGTCGAAACCATGGGGCAATTGAGCTTCACTTCACCGACGAGAACGGTGTCGGCACCAGGAGCTGGCTCACGATGTTATTGACGATCTGGCCATCCTCTTCGGTCTTGGCGCGGGCGGCGATCCAGTCCGGATCGCTCTGGAATGCGGTCCATTTCTTCTCGCGGTCGGCCAGCGAGTCCCAGGCCAGGAAATAGGTCAGCTCCTGGTTGGATTCGCCGATCAGCGTGGTGAAGAAGCCGGCCTGCTTGATGCCGTGCTTCTCGAACAGCTTCAGCGTGATGGTGTCGAACCGCTTCATCAGCGCCGGCAGCCGGCCCGGCACGCAGCGATAGACGCGCATTTCGTAGATCATCGACATCACTCCCCTGGTTATTGCTCTTGCGGTAGCAGCGGGGAGTTGTCGCAACAATTCACGCGTTCGTCAAAGGCCGGCAGTTCGCGCCGACCAGCTCGGCGCGGCCGCTGGATGACGGCCGCGACGCTGTTCCTCCGACCGCCTCAACCGATCCGCCAGGCGAAGGCAAAAGGTTGCGGAAATCTGGTGATGTGGAAGGCGACGATCTCGAACTTCAGATCGCCGGGCGGAACGTTTTGCCAGACGACCTGCTCGACATTGTTCTGCCGGTCGAAGCCCGAACCCGTCCCCATGTTGCCATGCCGCACCTGTCCGTCGGCGGCCGTGATGATCAGGTCGAGATCGTTCTGCAGCTGCGCACCGGGTGGATCGGTCCAGACCAGGGTGAATTTCAAGGTCGGCCCCAGCGCAGCAGGAACGACGTTTCCGGCAGCATCGGCGACCACCGCCGGGCCGGCCCTGTTCGGAATCGTGATCGTGCCGCCCGACTGCTGCCCCTGATTGAGCGGCCCTCCCTCTCCGAAGCCGGCATTTGCATCCGCTCCGGATATGATGACCGAAGCTTGAAGGTCCACCCTGCCCCAGCCGCTGGAGGGATTGGGCGAAAGACCTGCTTCGCTCGGAAGATACTGCCCCGCCAAGGTCTGCGCGCCGTTGATGAGCAATGCCTTGACGAGCGCGGCACTCGGGTTCTGGACGTTGTTCTTGACCAGCGTTTCCCGCAGCACCGCGCAGCAGCCCGCAACCAGCGGCGTGGCCATGCTGGTGCCGTCGTCGAAGAAATAGGCCGGATCGTTCGACACGCCGAAGGTGACATCAGCGGTGACCACGGCGCCCGATCGCGTCGACAGGATCGACGTCCCCGGCGCCACCACATCGGGCTTGAACCGCTTTTCCTTGGTCGGGCCCCGGCTGCTGAAGGCGGCCATGCCTTCCGCGTCGTTCGCGGTCAAGTCGCCGAATATCGGGCTGCTTGGAAAGGAGCTCGGCCGCAACTGGCCATAGGTCAGCCCGATGTCGGGACGCATGTTTTCGGTCGCACCGACGGTGATGCAGTTCTTGGCGGCAGCCTGCGAGCCGATCGAACCCGTATCGATCCTGCCATCGCCGTTGCCGTCGATGCCGTCATTGCCGGCGGCAAAGCAGACGACGCAGTCCTGTTGATTCCACACGAAATCGTCGATTTCCTGCGAGCTCTGATCGTAGGGGAGCCCGGGCGTCGTCGCGCCCCACGAATTGGTGTGGACGCGTGCATTCGCGTTGCCGTTGTAGGGAGGCTCGAACAGATCGTGCAAATCCTCCGGAACGGCCAGCCCGCCGGAGGCATCGAGCAGCGATTGCACCACGAGCTTCGCCTTCGGCGCCGTCCCCTGAATGACCCCTCCCATGGTCGCGGAGAGTCCGTCGCCCAGCACCGAGCCGCAGACGTGAGTCCCGTGGCCCGCCGGATCGTCGGCGCTGCCCGGACGGCCTATCGGCACCAGGCGGACGACGCGACCCGCGAAGGCGGGATGGGTGTTCGTGGTCGAGCCGTTGTCGAAGCCGGTATCGTTGACGACGACGATCTGCCCCTCGCCTTGGAAGCTCGTGCCATTGACGAGGACGTCGGCGTTGATGATGCCGCGCGCGACGTTGTTGTACAGCTTGACGGGATGGACTTCCTCCAGGTGGCGGACCTGGTCGACGGCCGCGACAGCATCGAGATATTTCTCCTGAACGGTCAACCGGATCTTTTTCCGGCTGACCGTCAGCGTATCGGGACTGACATGGGCGGCCGCCGCGATCTTGGCCTTGACGTCGGCGCTGTCGGGATTGACGTCGTCATGCATGACGATGTCCACCTGCCGCGGCGTGCTCGACACCGACGGCGTCACGGCCATCGGACCGATCGTGTTGACCTGCGCCGCGCCCACCGCCGGCCGCAGGTTCGGATTGACCTTGAATCCGTGCAGGTAGACGCCGGCCCAGGAGACGAAAGGCAGACCCCGCACCGGGCCGAGGTCGCTCGGCTTGTACCCGCAGAGATAGGTATTTTCGGAAACATATTCCTGGATCTGCACGCCGAGCGCGGCGAGCTTGCCCTTGTCGTCGTCCGTCAGCGGCGCCTTCGTCTGAACCAGAATGTAGTTCGATTTGGAGCTGTCGGGACTGGCAGCCGCTGCTGCCGCGACCGTCGGAGCAGCAGGATCGAATGAGACGCCGTTGATGGTGATGCGCGGCATGACTGCCTCCCGTGCAGATTGAGCCCGGCCATCGAGTCATTCGATGGCCTTGCCGATGACCAGTAGGCGGGATTGATGTGCAGAAAGCGGCTCAGGCTATCACGATGGAGTTGCCCCACTTGTGAATTGACTCACACCTGCCCGCGGCGCCTTGCCGCGCACCGTCTGCGCTGAGATGGGTGAGGCGCCGCCGAGCCGCGGCGCAGTCGCCGTGGATCGCTAAACCAGCCGGCTCTGCACCATCGCGGCCTGAATGAACGACGCGAACAGCGGGTGTGGCTCGAACGGCCGCGATTTCAGTTCGGGGTGGAATTGCACGCCGATGAACCAGGGATGGTCCTCATATTCGACGATCTCCGGCAGCACGCCGTCCGGCGACAGCCCGGAGAATTTCAGCCCGTGCTGCTCCAGCCGGTCCTTGTAGGCGGTGTTGACCTCGTAGCGATGGCGATGCCGCTCGGAGATTTCGATGGCGCCACCATAGACCTCCGATACGCGGCTGCCGCGGTTGAGCACCGCCGGATAGGCGCCGAGCCGCATGGTGCCGCCGAGATCGCCGCTCTTGGTTCGTTTCTCGAGCTCGTTGCCGCGCAGCCATTCCGTCATCAGGCCGACCAAGGGCTCCGGCGTCGGGCCGAACTCGGTGGAATTGGCCTCCTCGATGCCGACCAGGTTGCGCGCGGCCTCGATCACCGCCATCTGCATGCCGAAGCAGATGCCGAAATACGGCACGTCGCGCTCGCGCGCGAACTGCGCCGCCTTGATCTTGCCTTCGGCGCCGCGCTGGCCGAAGCCGCCGGGCACCAGGATGCCGTTGACATGCTCGAGGAACGGCGTGGGATCCTCGTTCTCGAACACCTCGCTCTCGATCCAGTCGAGATTGACCCTGACCTTGTTGGCGATGCCGCCATGCGACAGCGCCTCGATCAGCGATTTGTACGCATCCTTCATGCCGGTATACTTGCCGACGATGGCGATGGTGACGTCGCCTTCCGGGTTGCGGACGCGCTCGTTGATGGTGTGCCAGCTCTGCAGCGCCGGCGGAATCCGCGAGCCGATGCCGAACGCCGCGAGCACCTCGTCGTCCAGGCCCGCGGCATGATAGGCCTCCGGCACCGCATAGATGTTGTCGACGTCGCGCGCCTCGATCACGGCGCTTTCGCGCACGTTGCAGAACAGCCCGAGCTTGCGCCGCTCCTCCTTTGGGATCTCGCGATCGGTGCGGCAGAGCAGGATGTCAGGCTGGATGCCGATCGAGCGCAGCTCCTTCACCGAATGCTGCGTCGGCTTGGTCTTGAGTTCGCCGGCGCTCGGAATGTAGGGCAGCAGCGTCAGATGGATATAGACGGCGTGATCGCGCGGCAGCTCGTTCTTGAGCTGCCGGATCGCCTCGAAGAACGGCAGGCCCTCGATGTCGCCGACCGTGCCGCCGATCTCGACCAGCACGAAGTCGTATTCGTCATTGCCCGACAGCACGAACTCCTTGATGGCGTTCGTGACGTGCGGCACCGCCTGGATGGTCGCGCCGAGATAATCGCCGCG
>NZ_JAFAVV010000125.1 GCF_019242285.1 Bradyrhizobium sp. | reverse complement strand
GGCGGGGACGGGACGGCTCGATGTCGTCAAGCGTTTGCTGGCGCGGAATGTCGACGTCAATACCCGCTATCCCAATGACCTCACTTTGTTGATGTGGGCCGCCGGTGCGGACGAAAAGGTCGGACAGGCCGAGGTGGTCCGGCTCGTGACCTATCTGTTGGACGCCGGTGCCCAAATCGACGACCGGGATGCGCGTGGCCGCACGGCGCTGATGATCGCCTCGGAAGGCGACCGGCCGGACGCGGCAGACCTGCTGCTTGCGCGCGGGGCGGATCCGTCGCTGCGCGACAACGCCGGCAGACGCGCTGCCGATCTTACGAGCATGACGTCGTTGCGCGAACGGCTATTGGCCCACTGATTACGCGAGCAGGAGGGCGCGCGTCCTTGGTGGTCGCAACGGGATGCGATCACGTCGCGCCATGAGAGACAGGAGGTAGCGGAGTCCGAAGGGGCTCACGCTGGGCAGACACGGCCACGGCCCAACGTCATGCCTACAAGCCGGCCAGATATTCGGCCAGCGCGGCCAGATCGTTCTCGGGTGTCGCAATCATCAGGTCGGACATGCCGGGATTGTTGCCGCGGGCGCGCGAGCGAAAGTCGGCGATCGTCTTGGCGAGGTAGTCGCGGCTCTGTCCAGCCAGGCGCGGCATGATCCCGGTCCCCTGAAACTGCTCGAGATGGCAGCCGGTGCAGCCGACGGAATGCTCGGCCTCGAGGGCCTTGCGCGCGACATCCTTTGGTGCCCTGGGCTGGGCCAGATCGGGCCAGGGCTTCTTCGAAAAATACTCGCCGATCGCCAGTATGTCGGCCTTCTCGAACGATGACGCGATCGGTCCCATAACGTCGCTCTTGCGATCGCCGCGCTTGAAGTCGCGGAGCTGGATGTAGATGTAGCCAGGAAGCTGTCCCCAGATGATCGGAATGGTCTTGTCAACCGGCTTGCCGTCAGCGCCGTGGCAGCCCGCACAGGTCTCGATCTTCTCGGCGATGTTCGGCGCGGGTGCCGCCGGAGCACTGGAGGGCTCCCTGCTCTGAGCAGCCGCTGGTGCGATGCTTGCCGTCAACAACGCCGCCAGGGTGATCACGCTGCGGACCGTCCAATTCGATTTGCCGCCCATCAAGCTCTTTCCGACGGTGCCGAAGCGGGGCCGCAACCAGCCCCGCTTTGTTTCACGATCAATCAAGCGTAAAGGCAATGATGTTGTTGCCGCGCTTGAAATTGACCTGGGTATTGCCCCCGGCGCCGACCACGATGTACTGCTTGTTGGCCACCATGTAACTCAACGGCGGCGCGTTGACGCCCGCGCCGGCACGGAAGCTCCACAGCTCCTTGCCGTCGGCCGAGCCGTAGGCGGCGAACTTTCCGTTGCCCTCACCCGTGAAGACGAGCCCACCGGCCGTAGCGAGAATGCCGCCGATCATCGGCTGCGGTGTCTTCACCTGCCACTTGATCTTGCCGGTGTTGTAGTTCACGGCCGTGATGTTGCCGGACTGCTTTTCGCCGGGAATTGCGGTGAATGCGCCGCCCAGCCACAGCTTTCCATTCGGATAGGGCGAGCTCTCCACCCGATAGGTCATCGGCTGGTGGAGGTTAATCGCGTAGGCGAGCGACTGACCGGGATCGGTGGCGATCGGCGACCACTCGACGCCGCCATTCGCTCCCGGAAGCATGCGGGCCCCATCCTTGGTCGGGAGTACCCACATGTTCTCCTGCGGCACCATGGCCTCGGAGAACCGGATCAGGCTGCAATCCTTGCGATCGTGCACATAGATGTGCCCGGTCTTGCCGGCATGGATCACGCCGGGAACGGTCTTGCCGCTCTTGTCCTTCACATCGACGAGCACCGGCGGGCTGACCGCGTCGAGGTCCCACACATCATGGGCGATGTACTGGAAGTGGCAGACATACTTGCCAGTATCGAGATCCAGCGAGACCAGCGAATCCGTATAGAGGTTGTCGCCGGGACGGGTCGAGCCGTCGAGGTCGGGCGAGGGGTTGCCGACCACGAAGTAGATCCGGTTCGTCGCCAGGTCGACGGCGGGATTCTGCCAGACGCCGCCGCCAAGCTTAGCATAGGGATCTCCGTTCTTGGCAAGGGCGTCCTTTTCAGCTGCGATGTCGCGATGCATGTCGCGGCCGGTCGCATCCTTGGTCGTCCACATGCCGACGGATTTCTCTGGAATCGTATCGAAATTCCAGACCTGCTTGCCGGTCTTCGCATCATAGGCCCGCACGAAGCCGCGGATGCCGTATTCGCCGCCGTTGGTGCCGATCAACACCTTGTCTTTGACGACGGTCGGCGCCATTGTCTCGCTGTAGCCCTGCTCGGGATCGGCGATGTCGATTGTCCAGACGACGTCACCGGTCTTGGCGTTCAGCGCCACCAGCTTGGAATCGAGCGTGGCAAGATAGACCATGTCGTTGAGGACCTGGACGCCGCGGTTATTCGGGCCGCAACAATAGGTCGTGATCGGCCCCATCTTGTGATTGTAGTGCCAGAGCTCGCGGCCGGTCTCGGCGTCGAGCGCGTAGACATGGCTGTAGGACGTCGTCACGAACATGATGCCGTCGACGACGATTGGCGAGGTCTCCAGCGATTCCTTGACATCGGTCTGGTAGATCCAGGCGACGTGCAGATTCTTGACGTTCTGCTGGTTGATCTGCTTGCCCGGATAAAACCGGGTCTGGGCGTAGTTGCCGTTTGTCAGAAGGAAATTGGTCGCGCTCTTGTCCGCCGCATTCAGCATCGCCTGCGTCACCGGCCTGACTTTGGCCGTGCCGACCGGGCCGATAAAATCCTGCTTCAATTCCTGCTGCGCGTAACCCCCACTTGGCAAGGTACAGACCAGCCCGAGCAACGCAGCGTATCCGATCGAAATTTTATTCATTTCGTTTCGCCCCAAATCCTATTTTGATTTAACCGCCGAACTCATGCGCGGCGTGATCGAACTCTGACTCCGGCGAAGCGCGTTTGACAAGGAGAAAGAGTTTCATTCGCGACATACGCGCTGCGTCGCAAAGGGACCCTTGCGGCAGCGCAATAGGGCTGCTGACCGCTCAACAAGGGGAGCTGGTCCATTCTGCGGATCAGCGGGCCGTCGATGGGGCGATCCTGCCGGAGGTCGGTTTGTCGTATCGGTTGATGTCAAAGCGCCCCGGTGCATCGCTGGCGAGTTGCGCTGAACATTTGGGCGGGCCGGCGGGCCCGCGTAACGACGTCAAGATCGCATCCGTTGTTGCCCATCGCATCTCTAGGTGCGGGAG
>NZ_JAFAVV010000958.1 GCF_019242285.1 Bradyrhizobium sp. | reverse complement strand
GGTCAAGGATCGCGCCAGGATCACCGCGAGCGCCGCGGCGCCCAGCATCGCGATGCTTCCAACCAGCAGCGCGCTGTTGCGGATCGCGACCGCCGGCGCCATGTAGACGCTGTTCGGGATCGTCGCGATGATGCCGACCCATTGCTGGCCTTCGATCATGGCCGGCGCCATCGCCGCGCCGCACAGCCCTCCCGTCGGGTCCTGAGCCGACTGCGCCGCGCTTTGCAGGCTGCCGAGCAGCGGGACGAAGTAGGGGAAATGGGTCCGCCAGTCGGCGGGCCGACCGAGCTGGGCGCCGAATTCGAGGCTTCGGTCCGGATTGACGAGATAGTTGCCGCGTGCGTCGACGGCGAAGATGCTGCCGCGCTGCACCGAAGAGCGGATGCGGTCGAGCGCGGGCCGCATGTCGATGGAGACGGCAACGACGCCGAACGGGGTGCCGTCGGGCTTGAACACCGGGGCGGCGACGCGCAAGGTCGGCACCTGCGGCTCTTCGATGACGCCGTTGTCCTCGTTGAGGTCGATCGGCGAGACGTACATGGCGTCGCCGGCGAGCTTCAGCGTCTCCGTGACATAGGGCTCGTCGCCGATCCGCTGCAGCTCGGAATCGGGCACCACCCGGACCGCGCCGTTCGGGCCCGAGCGGTCGAGCCGCAGGATCTCCTTGTGGCCGTCGTCGAGTCCGATGAAGCGGAACTGCCAGTAGGTCGGCTTGGCGCGGAGATAGGCCACGAGCCGTGTCAACAGGCGCTGGCGCCAGGCCTCCTCGGTGAGCCCGTCGACCGGGTCGGTCCCGCCATTGAGGTGGGCGAGCACGATGCCGTGGACGGCCGCATGGGCGCGGAAGGTGACGACGTCGGCGCGCGAACCACGGATGTAGCTCTGCAGGTCGGCGGCCAACAGCTTCGAATGGGTCTCGATACGGTCGAGCACGCGCGGCAGCAGCTCGCGCTCGAGGTTGAGGTAGTACAGCCACCCGGTCGCGGTGACCGTGACCGCGACCAGGAGGATCATCGCGATGGCGAGACGGCTGGCGAGCGTCAGGCGCGCGAAAAAGCCCCGCTCCCGCAACGGCGCTTCGTGGGTCAGGACCAGCCGGTCCGGCTTAGGATCGGCGGTGGGGACCAGCATCACGATCCGACGCAGATAAGGGCCGGCGCCCGTTCGCAGCCTCCAGACAATCCGCGACCGTCGCCAGCAGGGCCGTGGGCTTGAACGGCTTGGGCAGGCCGCGAACTGCGCCCAGCTTGGTGGCCATCGCGAGGAAATCCGGCTCCATGCCCGCATCCGGCGTCAGCGGCCGGCCGGACATCGCGATGATCGGAATCCGCGGGTGCTGCTGGCGCACCAGGCGCATCGTCTCCAGGCCATCCATTCCCGGCATGAAAATATCGAGACATAGGAGATCGAAACCGTTCTTGGCGATTTCCGCCAGCCCCTTGCGGCCATCCTCGGCGACGATGACGCGGTGACCGGCCCGTTCCAGCAGCAGCCGGACGGTCATCTGCATGACAGGGTCGTCGTCGACCACCAGTATCTTCGCCACAGCCCGCTTCCCTATGCCGACGCTGAATCAAACACGGCGACACGCGACCGACCTTGTGCCGAAAACGGTTTCTGCCGCAAGCGCTTCGGGAAATCCATAGCTTCTGTCGCACGGTAAAAAGGTTCCAGCAATGGCCTTGGCTATGCACGAGGCCGGGTAGACGGAGGGGGACGAGTCGCTCTGCAAGCTGTAAATATCTTGCTTATCATGATACCATGCACAGCGTGAGGAATTCGGATGTGAAACAGCGAGGTGCCCGCAGGCAAGCGATCACATTTCCGCGGCGCGTTCGCGCCCGGATGATGCAAGCTCCGTCCCTCGAAAGCGAAGAGGGAGCAGGGAAGACCGGGTGCCGTTCGCACCCGCGGTCCGCGTGCAGCAAAAAGCACGCGGCAGAACCACAGGTACGAGCCGAACAGCCGGCCTTCCCTGCGCGATGGTGTTACGGTTTCCTCCGCGCTCTCCCCGGGGAACGGGCTCTCTTGCCCCCGTCGCCCGCGAGATCATCGCCTCACGAGCTTGACGCCAGCGTCGCGGCGTCAGGACCACGCGTCTTCGCCGTCCGCGTGGCGCCGCTCGTCCTTCGGCACCATCCGCGTCCACCGCATCCTGCCCCGCGTGTCGTGACGATCGCGATGCGCCCCTCTTGCCGGGACAGGACGGGCGGATAATGGACCGAGTCGGGGGTGGGGGTCAAGGTAAATTCTGAAAAACGGAAGATGGCCGCGTGCTGGCCCGGCATCTCAAGCCACCGCGCTCTCGTTGATCGCTTTGATCTTGTCGAATAGCCGCACCACTTTGGCCTCGTCGAACAGGTGCTCCGGCCCGGTCGGGGCGATGCCGGTGAAGGGCGGCTCGTAGAGCAGGCTCGGTTCCATCATGCCCTGGTCGGTCAAGTGCTCGATCACCATGTCGATGAACTCGATCTGCGCGGCGGTAGCGGTGCCGGCGGAGATGAACTCGCTGAATGCTTCGCTCACGGCGGCGCGCTCCAGCCCGACCAGTGAACGGACGAAGCGGCCAAAGCCGTGGCTGGCTTGGCGCGCGCTCGATGTCGCCAGCCTCGCCGATGCCGGCGTCGAGCAGCAGCTTCTCCAGTTCGTCGAGGTCAGACGGCGTCAGCGGCTTGCCCTGCCGCAACTTGTGCAGCACGAGATTGTCGCGGTGGGCGCGCAAGAAATGCCGCGCCTTGGCCTTGAAGCGGGCGAAGTTGGCCTCGCCGATCTGTGGCAAGGGCACTTCGACGCCGTCGCCGATCTCATCGGCGAAATTGGAATAGACGATGGTCTTTCGGGTCTTCTCGATGTGCTGGATCAGGTCGCGCAGCCGCAGGCGCACCAGTTCCAGCAGCGGCACAGTGACGCCTTCCCACCAATGGTCGGTCTGGATTTCCTCGATCAGTGCCGCGTGCTGGGCGATCGCAGGGATACCCATCTGGTCCTCCAGCGCGGACGCGATCTCCAAAAGTTGCTTGCGCAAGGTGTCGAACCGCTTCGACCCTTTCAACAGCGCCAGCTCCAGCGAGAACATCATGAGGTCGAAGCGTTTCGCGTCCTCGGTGCCGAGCATGTGGCTCGACGGCAG
>NZ_JAFAVV010000740.1 GCF_019242285.1 Bradyrhizobium sp. | reverse complement strand
GCGCGCGCCAGCGTGATCGGATTGGCGCAGCCGTCATCGATATGGGCGAAATGCGCCGCCGCGGCCTTGGGATCGTGGAGATAGCGCAACGCGATCCAGCCCGGCAGGAAATGGAACTCGGCGCGATAGGCTTCCTTGTCCGGCGTTGCCGCCTTGCGCACCACCTGATAGGCAGCAGTGAAATCGCGCTGATCGAGCAGCTTGCGGGCGAGCACGCGGCGCACCCGCCACCACTCGTCGGTGTCCTGCTGCGCCATCGTCGCTGCCGGCGCCGCGAGCACGAGCCGGGCGGCGTCGTCGATCTTGTCCTTGCGCATCAGGTATTGGATGCGGCAGAGCACATAGGCGAGGTCGGCACGGCCCTCGGCCGAAACATCATTGAGCAGGTCCGGCGCCTTGGTCTCGTCGCCCTTGACCGCGGCGCAGGCCTTCACGGTGGCGAGCGCGTCGTCGTCGAGATGGTGCGCGGCGCGCATCGCCGCGCCGAACTCCTTGGCCCCGATGCGCTTGTCCATGCGCGCCCGGTAGTCCTCGCCGCTGAGCAGGTCGCGGAACGCCTCGATCACGTCCGTCTCGGTACGCTCCGTCAGTTCCTCCGACCGCCAGGCGTCGCGGACCAGCCGCGCCGCGCCGTCGTGATCGCCCTGGGCCAGCAGCGTCCGCGCCAGTGCGAAGCGCCCTTTCGCCGAGACCGGCCGGTCGCCGGTGAATGCGTGCACGGTTGCCGGGTCGGCCCGCTCCTGCCACAGCCGCGCTTCCGCGCGCCGCCGCATCAGCCCGACGCCCGGCCATTCCGGATTGTCGGCGATGAACGCTGCGTAGCGGGCGAAGCCTGCCTGCGAGTCGGCATGACGCAGCACGAACCATTCGGCGAGCCTGCGCGCCGCCGGATCGCCGATGGTCTTTGCGGTTGCGGTTGCGTCGGTCGTCTTGCCCTGCCGCGTCAGGTCGAACACGTTCTTGAGGACGGCGAGATCGCCGGTGAGAGGAGGGGTCTGCTCCTTCGGCGGAGCCTCGCTCGCTTGATCCTTGTCGGATGGCATCTTGTTCGATTGGGCCTTGCCGGCCTCTTTCGTCCTGCTTTCCGCCGCGGCCTTCTTGTGCGGCTCGTGCTGCTTGGCCGCGGCGTGCCTTGCATGCTTGTCCTTCGTCTCCTTCGCATGCGCCGACTTCTGATGATCGCGCGCCTCGTGCGCGGCGTGAGGCTTGTTGCCTTGTGTTGCCGGATGCTGGGGCGTGCGCGCCAGCGCGCCGCCTGAAAGCCCCGCGAACATCACGAGCGTCAGCACGGACGTCAGCGGTCGGAAGGGTTGATTCATTCCATCGTTCCCCTGCGAACGCACCGGCGAACCACAGCACGAACCCTGGAGAGCGTGCGACCCGTCCGGTTGAGCAACCGCAAGGCTACCACAGAGCTTCACTTCGCCTGTCGCACCGCGGCAACACCTTTGTGGAAAAGGCCGCCGCATTGTGGCGCGATTAGGGAATTCGACGCGTGCCAAATTGAGACATTTGAGAGTCGAGCTCAGCGCGATGCATCGCCATTGTGCGCGGGCAGCCACGCGACGCAACGCGGCTCACAACGTCACGCGCCGACCTTCCTCGGCCGCCCAGTAGCCGGCGTAGTTGACCTTGATGGTCTCGACGGCGAGCGAAAGATCGGAGCGCGGCTGCCGGCCGCTCGCCGCGCATTCCATGAAATCCTGGATTTCCTGCTGGTAGCCGCGCGTCCATTCCTCCTCGAGGCAGACATATTGCCAGCCGGTCTTTCGATCGACCTTCTCGGTGATGTAGACGTCCTTGAGTTTCTCTTCGCTCGTCTGGTAGCTCATCAGATGCGTGTTCGGCGTGATGTTGGCGAACAGCGAGCCCCCCGACGTGTAGGTCTCGATCAGGTTGCGCACGCCGCCCATGATCATGTCGCCGGAGAAGATGGTGGCCTTGGTGCCGTCGGAGAAGGTCAGCGTCAGCGTACCCCAGTCCTCGACGTCGATGGGATTGGCCTTGATGAAGCCGCGCTCCTCGGGCTTGAGGCTGGCGGTGACGTTGCCGACGTCACCGGTCACGCTCGCGACGCGGATCATCTCCCCGCGCGCCTTGGCCTCGACCTGTTTCAGATAAAGCACCGCCGACAGCGGATGGCATCCCATCCGGATCAGCGAGCCGCCGCCGGTCATCGCCCACTGCGCGGCATGGGCCGCATGCGAGCCGCTGTGGCTCTCCTCGGCCTTCATGAACAGGATCTTGTCGGCCGTCGCGCGGATGATTTCCGGGGTCTTGGTCAGCGCCGGCGCATAGATCCAGTCCTCCGCATACATGAAGAGCCTGCCGGTCTCCCGGATCGCCGCAACGGTCTCCTCCATCTCCGCACAGACGCGCTCGTACATTCGTGCTTTCGGCACATGCCTGCCGATCGGCGCCGGATCGCCGTCGCGGCCGAAATAGCCGGCGAACGGCTTCTCGCAGATCACGTGCTTGCCGGCGCGCATCGCCGCCACGATCATCGACGCATGCAGGCTAGGGGGCGTGCAGATGTCGATGATTTCGAGATCGGGATCGGCGATCAGCTCGGCAAAGCTACGGCAGGTTTTCGCGATCCGGTGGCGATGCGCAAATTCAACGACATGGTCGCTGCGCGCGGCTGCCGCGCTCACCTCGACATCGAGGCCGTGGACCCGCCGGTAGGCATGCATGTGCAGTTCGGCCACGAAGCCGCAGCCGACGAGGCCCACTCGAATCTTCGACATGGCTGGATTCCTTCGCTCGTTCCGGATCGGATGCACGATGGCGTGATGCCGCCGCTTTCTCTCCGGCTCCATCCTTCGCTGCGACAGGCGGGATTTGCAAGTCTGCGCTCTTTACCCATCTCTGCTCCACAGGAGAGTGCCATGATCCAGCAGCTTCGCATCTACGAGATTTTCGAACAGAACAAGGCCGCGTTCCACGTCCGCTTTCGCGACCACGCCGCCCGCATCATGCGGAGCAAGTACGATTTCAAGATCGTGGCGATGTGGGAGACGAAGTTCAACGACCGTACCGAGTTCGCCTATCTCCTGGAGTGGCCGGACGAGGCGGCCAGGACCGCCGGCTGGGCCGCCTTCATGGCGGACGCCGAATGGACCGAGATCAAGCGCGTCACCCATGCCGAGCATGGTCTGATGGTCGGCCAGATCGAGGACCGCCTGCTGATGCCCGTCGACTATTCGCCGTCGAAGGGGCGGAGCATGATGCCGGCTGCCATCTGAGGCGATCCTGCATCGCGTCGCGAGCGGAGGCCGCGCTCTTCCTCATCGGCTCGCAATGACGCTGCCGCTAAACCGGCTTGCCCGTGTACGGCATCGAGGCCGTGAGACCACCGTCGACCGGGAACGCCTGGCCGTTGACATAGGAGGCGTCATCGCTCGCCAGAAACAATCCCATCGCCGCGATCTCGTGCGGCTGGCCGGCGCGCTTCAACGGATTGAGCTGGCCGATCTTGTCCTGCGTGCCGCGCTCTTTGGCGCGATCGAACACCGGTTTTGTCATCCCGGTCTCGATCAGTCCGGGGCATACCGCATTGATGCGCACGCCGATGCCGGAGAGCGAATAGGCCGTGGTCTGCACCAGGCTGATGACCCCCGCCTTGCTTGCCGCATAGGGATGGCCGCTGGCGCCCGATTTCAGGCCCGCCACCGAGGCGGTGCAGACGATCGCGCCGGACTGCTGTCTGATCATGTGCGGCATCGCGTGTTTCACCGCGAGGAAGGGCCCGATCAAATTGATGCGCAGAATCTCCTGCCAGTGCTCGACGGTCTGCTCGGCGAGCGGCACCAGACCGCCGGAGATGCCGGCATTGGCCCAGATGGCGTCGAGCCTGCCGTAATCCGACAGCGCCTTGTCAATGAAGGTGATGACGTCGCGCTCGGCGCCGGCATCGGCGATCACGGCATCGGCCGTGCCGCCGGCCTTTTTCACCAGTTCGACGGTCTCCTTGACGCCGTCGCTGCGGTCGACCGCAATCAGCTTTGCGCCTTCCTTGGTGAACAGCAGCGAGGCCGCGCGGCCGATGCCGCTGCCGGCGCCGGTGATGATGACGGATTTGCCTTCCATGCGGCCCATGCGTTGCTCCCTTTGTCCTGCGGCATGTTTCGCGCTCCGTGCCATTCGGTGCAATATCAAACAGAATTTCAAACATTGATGCCGCTTGAGACGGCGCGCGCTCTCACGTACAGCCTTGGCAAGGTACAGCCTTGGGTGAACCTTATGGAAGGACTTTTGCAGTGTCCAATCCCGACAAATCGGCCGTCGTGATCACGCGATGGTGGTGGGTGCGCCATGCGCCGGTGCGCAACGATGGCGGCAACATCTACGGCCAGACTGATATCGCCTGCGACACTTCCGACCACGAGGTGTTCGAGGCGGTGGCAAAAATCCTGCCGCGCAATGCGGTCTGGTATGCGAGCAACCTGATGCGCACGCATCAGACGGCGGAGGCGATCTGGGAGGCGGGCTTTCCGCGGCCGGCAGTCATGATCCACGAGACGGCGTTCGCGGAGCAGCATCTCGGACAATGGCAGGGCATGAACCGCGCGGCGTTCCTGGCGAGCCGCCCAGTTGGCGCCAGCAACTGGTTTGCGGATATCAGCGAGCCCGCGCCCGGCGGCGAGAGTTTCATGGACCTCTATCGCCGCACAACCAATGCGATCGCTGACATCACGGCGAAGGAGAGCGGTCAGGACGTGATCGTGGCCGCCCATGGCGGCACGATCAAGGCCGCGATTGCGCTCGCGCTCGGCGGCCTGCCGGAAAAGGGGCTCGCCTTCGACATCGACAATTGCTCGGTGACCCGGCTCGACCACTATGCCGGTAAAGGTGGGTCGAGCTGGCGCCTGCCGATGGTCAACCAGCAGCCCTGGATCGCGGACGCCAGGCACAATGCGATGCACCAGCCGGCAGGACCGGAGATCGCCACATCGAGCAAGCTTGCTTGAGGCAAAGTCCAAATGGGCCTAGCCTGAACACAGAAAATATTGGGAGAGAGACATGAACCTGTTCGACCTGTCGGGAAAAGTCGCCGTCATCACCGGCTCCTCGCGCGGCATCGGCCGCGCCATCGCCGAGCGCATGGCCGAGCATGGCGCCAGGGTCGTGATCTCCTCGCGCAAGAAGCAGGCCTGCGACGAGGTCGCCAACGCGATCAACGACAAGGCCGGCAAGGAGGTCGCGCTGGCGATCGCGGCCAACATCTCGACCAAGGACGACCTGAAGCACCTGGTCGAGGAGACCAACCGTGCGCTCGGCAAGGTCGACGTGCTGGTCTGCAACGCCGCGTCCAATCCCTATTACGGTCCGCTCGGCGGCATCGCCGATGAGCAGTTCCGAAAAATCCTCGACAACAACATCGTCGCCAACACCTGGCTGATCAATCTGGTGGTGCCGCAGATGATCGAGCGCAAGGACGGATCGATCATTATCGTGTCGTCGATCGGCGGATTGAAGGGCTCGACCGTGCTTGGCGCCTACGCGATCTCAAAAGCCGCCGACATGCAGCTCGCGCGCAATCTCGCGTGCGAATATGGCAAGCACAATGTCCGCGTCAATTGCA